>JBHNNM010000076.1:0-9612 GCA_048563625.1 Gammaproteobacteria bacterium
CTAATTATTAAGGGAAAACCCCTGTAACTACTCAGCGCATTCATCTTTTGCACCACTTCGGCGTTATTTTCGTACTCAAATGGTCACGTATTGATATACGCTCACATTTTCCGTGCGAAAATGCCTTGAACTGGCACAAAATCCAAATACGCTGAGCAGTTACAACATTTTTTTAATAAATTTTATGCTTGTAAATTGCTCCGGGTATTAGATAATAGTGGTTTTTCCTATTCAGAGAACTTTGAGTAATTCATGGAACAGATAAGCGATTCTATCAAACTGCATCCCCATTCTATTGATGCAGAACAGTCTGTTCTGGGCGGTCTATTGCTTAATAATGACTCATGGGACCATATCGCCAGTATTGTTAATGAAGAAGATTTTTATCGACGGGATCACCGGATAATATTTAGTGAGATCAAGGGTTTAATTGAATCCGGTAAACCCTGTGATGTGGTTACTCTGTCGGAGCGTCTGGAGTCTAATAACCATATAGATGAAGTAGGTGGACTGGCCTACCTGGGCAGCCTGGTCAATAATACGCCCAGTGCCTCAAATATCCGTGCCTATTCAGAAATTGTCCGGGAACGGTCGGTTTTAAGGCAATTAATACAAATCGGTAATGAAATTGCAGATAGTGCCTTTAATCCGGAAGGCCGAAACAGCGATGAAATCCTGGAAGCCGCCGAAAAAACCGTATTTGAGATTGCGGATAAAGGTGCTAATGCCGGTAATGATTTCAAGGGCATGACCGAGTTATTGAAAAAAACCGTGGACCGGATTGATGAGCTGTACCAGAGCGGCGGCAGTTTTACCGGCATTCCCACCGGCTTTACTGATTTTGACGGCCTGACATCCGGTCTGCAGCCGGCCGATCTGGTGATTGTTGCCGGGAGGCCGTCAATGGGGAAGTGTTTGTCCAAAGATGCGCAAATTGTACTCAGTGACGGGCGTGTTGTCAGTATTGAACGTCTGTATCAGCAAAAACAGGCAAACCTATTAACCCTTAAAAATGACTGGAAAATACATTTTGCCCGGGCAGATGCATTTCTGGATGATGGCTTCAAGCCGGTTTTTAAAGTAAGAACCCGTCTGGGACGTGAGATTGAAACAACTGAAACCCATCCTTTTTTAACCCCTCAGGGATGGAAACCCTTAAGGGAATTAACAGAAAGAGTCAGAATTGCAGTACCCCGAACACTTCCTGTATTTGGGAAAAATAAAAAACGGGAGTGTGAGGTTAAGTTATTAGCTTATTTATTACGCGACGGTTCTTTAACTCAAAGTTCGCCCAGATTTACTAATGTTAATCCACAGATACAGCAGGATTTTATACAGGCGGTACATGATTTTGGCGGTCTAAAAGCGACACTAAAATATTATCCGGATCGGGCAAGCAGTATCGATGTTTCTGCCGACAGGGACATTATCCAGAACAACCGTATTCAGTTTGCTGATTTATTAAAACAATCATTATATGCAATGGGGCTGACTCAGGCACAGTTTGCACATGAGATAGGGGTCGCTAAATCTTCTGTGCATTACTGTCTACGAGGTAAAAATACACCTTCAGATAATATTGTGGAGAAAATCAGTTCTTTTTTAAGCATTTCAAAAGAACAGCTGCTGCCGGCTGGAAGGGCACTGAGCTCGAAGAACAGTCAGAATGCCTTAACTCAATGGTTAGCAGAACTGGGTTGTCTGGGTAAAACGGCACATCATAAAACAATTCCCGAACTGGTTTTTGAACTGCCCCGAAAGCAATTAGCACTGTTTTTAAATCGCTTATTTGCAACCGATGGCTGGGCGACCTGTTTAACCTCAGGTCAGGTTCAGATTGGATACAGCAGTGTCAGTGAGATAATGGCCAGACAAATACAGCACCTGCTGTTAAGATTTGGTGTTATTGCCAAAATGCGTTCCAGAAAGGTCAAACTTAAAGAAAATAACTTTCATGCCTGGCAACTGGATATTACCGATTTACACTCAATTGAAGTATTTGCACAGGATATAGGAATATTTGGTAAACAGGATGCAGTTCAGTCAGTGCTGGATATCATTAAGAATAAAACCTATAAAACAAACTACGATACTCTGCCTGCAGAATTCTGGAAAGATATTGAGCGACTCAAGGGGGATGAATCGTGGGCTTCTCAGGCCAGACGTGCGGGACTTGAAAGTACCTCTAATCTGCATGTTGCTAAGCGTTCTATATCTCGTTCAAGGTTTAAAAAACTGGCGCAAGCCTTAAATGATCCATGGCTAAAAGAACTGGCTGATAGTGATATCTATTGGGATGAAATTATCAGTATTGAGCCTGCAGGTATTAAACAGGTTTATGATCTCACGATAAATGAAACCCATAATTTTATCGCCAATGATATCTGTGTACATAATACCACCTTCGCTATGAATCTGGCAGAAAACGCGGCTATTGATGCGGGTGTCGGGGTGGCAGTGTTCAGTATGGAAATGCCGGCAGAATCGCTGACTCTGCGTATGTTGTCTTCCCTGGGACGTATTAACCAGACCAAGGTTCGTTCAGGACAACTGGATGAAGATGACTGGCCAAGACTGACCTCTGCGGTGTCTATTTTAAACGAAGCCAATATTTTTATTGATGATACCCCGGCCCTGTCACCTACAGAAATGCGGGCCAGGATGCGGCGCTTAAAGCGTAAGCATAATATTGGCCTGATTGTAGTGGATTACCTGCAGTTAATGCAGGTGAAAGGTGGTTCGGAAAACCGGGTAAATGAAATATCAGAAATTTCCCGGGGGCTAAAGGCTCTGGCCAAGGAAATGAACGTGCCGGTTATTGCATTGTCTCAGCTTAACCGTGGTCTGGAACAACGGCCTAACAAGCGTCCCGTTATGTCGGATTTAAGGGAATGTGTTACGGGTGATACCTTGGTGGTTTTAGCGGATGGTTCAAGAAAACCCATTAGAGAACTGGTGGGTTCAAAGCCTGAGCTTTATGCAATGGATAAACAGGGCAAAATTGTTATTGCTGGAAGTGATAAAGTCTGGAAAGTCGGCAGGAAAAAAATATTTAAAATTCATCTGGCCAGCGGCAGAACAATTCGTGCTACCGCCGAACATCGCTTTATGTGTGATCTGGACTGGAAAAAAGTTAAACATATAAAAACGGGCAACCGTATAGCACTTGCCAGAAAAATTCCTGAACCTGAACTTAAGCGTCCTTCAGATAAAAGTTCAGCTAAAAAAAGCAGTTTAAGTGATCACCAGATTATTTTACTGGCGCATATGATTGGAGATGGGAGTTATCTCAAAGGGCAGCCCATAAGATATACCACAAACTCCCAGGAAAATAGTGATATTGTTAAAAAATCCGCTGAGCAGGCTTTTGCTATGCGGGTTAATCGTCATCAGCAAAAAGATAAAACCTGGCACCAACTGGTGTTCAGTGGTAATGGTAATCGCTGGCATCCGGAAGGAATGAATAAGTGGTTCACAGAATTAAAAATATTTAATCAGCGTTCGCATGAAAAGCAGGTTCCTGAAATCCTGTTCACCCTTTCTGATGATAAAATTGCCCTGTTTTTACAACATCTATGGGCAACCGATGGAACCATATATACTCGTCCTTTAGGCTCAAAAGGCAGTCATGTCATTCATCTGTCAACCAATAGTGAGCAACTGGCTAATGATGTTTTATATTTACTGCAGCGACTGGGGATTATTGCCCGTATCAGGAAAACTCAGAAAGCTCATTATAAACCCGGTTATCTTGTCTGCATTACGGGACAACAAATGCAGCAGTTATTTTTAAAGCGTGTGGGTGCATTTGGACCCCGTCTGCCTCAGGCTGAAAAACTGTCTTTGCGTCTGGAGGGTGTTAATGGCAATACCAATGTGGATACTCTGCCGGTTGAAATATTTAACCATGTAAAAAAAGTCACAACACTTCAGGGTATCTCTCAGAGAAAAATGGCTTCAATGAGAGGTACTTCCTATGGCGGAACCTCTCATTATCGTTTTGCACCTTCCAGAGAAACGGTTCTGGATTATGCCAGACATCTTGACGATTCCTGGCTTTATGAGCAGGCTAACAATGATCTTTTCTGGGATAAAGTTGTTCTGGTTGAAGAAGCGGCTGAAGAAGATGTTTATGATTTAACTGTGCCGGACTATGAAAACTGGCTGGCTGACGGGATCATCAGTCATAACTCGGGTGCTATCGAGCAGGATGCAGATTTAATTGTATTTATTTATCGGGATGAAGTGTATAACGAAGACAGTCCGGATAAGGGTACTGCGGAAATTATTATCGGCAAGCAGCGTAATGGTCCTTTGGGTACGTCACGACTGACTTTTCTGGGACAATATACCCGTTTTGAAAACCATGCCTCTATTGATTATGAAGACTAGAGGCTGAAGCTTAATATGCACCAGGTTCGAGCCAGAATCCGTTTAGCCGCATTTAAGCATAATCTGGATGTGGTAAAAAAACTGTCCCCTAAAAGCCGTGTTGTCTCGGTTATAAAAGCCAATGCTTATGGGCATGGTATTACAGAGGCAGCCCGGGCATTACAGGACAGTGATGCTTTTGCCGTGGCACGAATGGATGAAGCCCTGTTTTTACGTCAACAGGGTATTAATAAAATTATTTTTCTGCTTGAAGGGGTTTATGAGCAGGATTGTTATAAGCAGTGTGAACAGCATCATTTAATCCCGGCCGTTCACTGTATGGAGCAGTTTCAGTGGCTCCAGAATTATTTTTCTGAAAATAATAACAGCTCACTCACTTACTGGGTGAAACTGGATACCGGAATGCATCGTCTGGGTTTGCAGAAAACGGAATTAAATCATCTGAGTGATATTCTGCAGGCACTGCCGGATAATAGAAAACCCGCAGGGATTATGTCCCACTTTGCCTGTGCGGATGAAATAAATAATCCCTTTAATCAACAGCAGCTGGAATTGTTTGAACAATTATCAGTCTTACCGTTTAAAATACAGCGTAAAGTACAGCGCAGCATGGCCAATTCAGCGGCTATTATAGCCATGCCTGAAAGTCATTATGACTGGGTCAGACCGGGTATTATGCTTTATGGGCTTTCTCCTTTTGAGGACAGGGCGTTTAAGGAGGCTGCCGGACAATCTGAGCTGGAGCTAAAACCCGTTATGACTCTGGAGTCAGAACTCATTGCTGTTAAACACCTGAAAAAAGGGGACTGTATCGGTTATGGTTCCAGTTGGTGTTGCCCGGAGGATATGACTATCGGTGTAGTGGGTATTGGCTATGGTGACGGCTATCCTCGTCATGCCCGTCCAGGTACGCCGGTTTTAATGCATAAACATCGACTGCCTTTAGTTGGCCGGGTATCCATGGATATGGTCACTATAAATTTACAGGCCCTGTACCAGTACGGTATTACCCCCACATTAGGAGACAGGGTCATTTTATGGGGTGAGGGACTGCCCGTTGAACAGGTTGCACAATGTTCAGACACCATTGCCTACGAATTATTATGTCAGATAACCCAGAGAGTAACGATTGAATATGAGTAATAAAACCATCTACCTGAAAGATTATCAGCCGCCGGCTTATGTTATTAACCGTACTGATCTGAATTTTGAACTGGAAACTGAAGTACAGAAAGAATCTGCTCAGGGATCGGTAACCGATATTGTTACTATTGTTAAAAGCCGTCTGGAGATTTTACGCACTGATAATGCTAAAGCCGGTAATTACTCATTAAGACTGCATGGTCAGAATCTGGATTTACAGTCGGTGCAGATTAATGGACAGTCGCTGACTGACAGCGATTATATGCTGGATGATGAGGGTCTTACCCTGCATGAAGTACCCTGGTCTTTTGTTCTGGAAACCGAAGTCTGGATCAAACCAGAGCAGAATAAGGCTCTGGAAGGTCTGTATCAGTCCAGCGGCAATTTCTGTACTCAGTGTGAGGCTGAAGGTTTCAGACGTATTACTTACTATCTGGATCAGCCGGATATTATGTCGGTTTTTTATACCACCATTATTGCCGATAAAAAGAAATATCCGTATTTACTCTCTAATGGTAATTTAATTGAGAAGGGTAAAGTAGATAATCAGCGGCATTTTGCCAGATGGCATGATCCGTTTCGTAAGCCCAGCTATTTATTCGGCCTAGTAGCCGGTGATCTGCTTAAGGTAGAGGACCAGTTTACTACTATGTCCGGCCGTAAGGTGAAACTGCAGTTATTTGTAGAAAAACAGAATAAACACAAATGTGCTCATGCCCTGGAATCCCTGAAAAAAGCCATGCGCTGGGATGAGCAGACCTTTGGCCTGGAATATGATCTGGATGTGTATATGATTGTAGCGGTTGAAGATTTTAATATGGGTGCAATGGAAAACAAGGGATTGAATGTTTTTAATGCCAAGTACGTTCTTGCAGATCCGCAAAGTGCTACTGATGCAGATTATGAAGGTATAGAAGGGGTCATCGGTCATGAGTACTTTCATAACTGGACCGGTAACCGGGTCACCTGTCGGGACTGGTTTCAGCTAAGTCTTAAAGAAGGTTTAACGCTATTTCGGGATCAGGAATTTACCTCGGATATGCAGTCCCGGCCAGTAAAGCGTATTGATGATGTGTGTATTCTTCGGGCACATCAGTTTGCTGAAGATGCCAGCCCCATGGCCCATCCTATCCGCCCGGCTCAGTATATGGAAATTAATAATTTCTATACGGTTACTGTCTATAACAAGGGTGCTGAGGTCATTCGTATGATCCACACTGTATTAGGACGGGAAAACTTCAGAAAGGGCATGGATCTGTATTTTGAACGGCATGACGGTCAGGCTGTAACCACAGAAGATTTTGTGGCCGCTATGGCTGATGCCAGCGGTATTGATCTCAGCCAGTTTGATGCTTGGTATAACCAGGCGGGGACACCTAAAGTTCAGGTTAAGTCAGAGTATCTTCCGGAGCAGAAAAAATTTGTTCTGACTCTTAAGCAACATTGTGATATGACTCATTATGAAGAGTTAAATAGTCCGGATTTAAAAGTTAAGGCACCGTTTTATATTCCTTTAAAAACCGGCCTGCTTAATAATAAGGGACAGGAGATAGCTGAACAGACTCTGGCTTTAACGGATTATGAACAACGCTTTGAGTTTAATGAGATTGAAGAAGAACCGGTATTATCCATATTAAGGGATTTTTCGGCACCGGTTATTCTGGAATATCCGGATGATTTATCAGCGGCACAGTTAAGTAGTAATCGAGCCTTTTTAATGGCTTATGATACGGATCCCTTTAACCGCTGGGAAGCCGGTCAGCAGCTTGCCAGTCAGTTAACCTTGGATGCTGTTAAACAACAGGAGGGAACGGACACACTTAATCATGCTTTTGATAAAGAGATGCTGGAGCAGTTTTTACATGGCTGCAAACAGGTATTAACCGACCAGAAACTGGATAATGCACTTAAGGCACAGGCACTGCTTCTGCCGGCAGAATCTTATCTGCTGGAACAACTGGAAGTGGCTGATGTGGATGCAGTTTTTGATGTCCGAAAACAGCTCAGGCTGGTGATTGCCGAAGAATTAGCCTCTGAGTTTAAACAGTATTACCAGTCACTTTCTACAAACAGGGCTTATCAATTTAATGCAGATGCAGCAGGCAAGCGCAGTCTGAGAAACCTAGCCCTGGCCTATCAGATGGCCAGAGGGGATGAACAGGCTGCCAGACTGGGCTATCAGCACTTTACTGATGCAGATAATATGACTGATACCATGGCAGCACTGTCACAACTGGCGCATATTGAATCTGATTATACACAACAGGCTCTGGACAGCTTTGAAAATAGCTGGGTTGATGACTCCCTGGTTATGGATAAATGCTTTATTGTGCAGGCATCGGCACAGCATGATAATGTGCTTGACAGGGTTAAACAGCTGATGTCGCATCGTTGTTTTGAATTTAAAAATCCCAATAAAGTCCGGGCATTAATAGGTACCTTTGCTGGTGCTAATTTAAAAGCTTTCCATAATAAGGACGGTTCCGGTTACTGCTTTGTTATGGATCAAATTCTGGCACTGGATAAATTCAATCCACAGATAGCGGCCCGGCTGGTTAAAATATTCAGCCGCTGGAAACGCTATGATGATCAGCGTCAAAAGTTGATGCAGGCTGAACTGCAAAGAGCAGCCGGAGAAAAACTGTCACCTGATGTTTATGAAATTGTTACCAAAAGTCTGGATAACTAAATGAACATTCACTGGCCGCTTATCCGCTTAATTGTTTGCCTGTTATTAAGTACTTTCCCGGTATTGCTGTCAGCCAATGCTGAGGTGCCCCGAAATATTATCTTTTTTATCGGTGATGGTATGGGGCTGCCTCAGATCAGTGCGGCCCGTATAATCAATGGTCATCTGAACCTTGATCAACTGCCGCTTACAGGTATGCAGACCACTTATTCAAATAATGAACTGGTGACCGACTCAGCGGCTGCCGGTACGGCCCTGTCCACCGGTTATAAAACCGATAATGGGGTAATTGCTCTAAGTCCTGACGGCAGACCGCTTAAAACCCTGTTTGAATACGCCAAAGAAAAAAACATGTCCACAGGACTGGTGGTAACCTGTTCAGTAACTCATGCGACACCGGCAGTTTTTGTGGCGCATACCGACAGCCGGAAAAATCAGCTGACCATTGCACGACAGATAGCAGAAGGGAATACTGATGTGGTTCTGGGTGGCGGCTTGGGTTATTTTTTGCCGCATAGTAATCCTAACAGCTATCGTTATGATGAGCTGGATCTGCTTTCATTCTTTAATCAAAAAGGGGCTGGTCAAAAAAAATCAGGTCAAAAAACAACAGTGGTGTTTAATTTACAGCAGTTTAATAATGTTGGCGAGGTTAAGCGTCTGGTTGGGCTGTTTGCCCGAAAACACCTGCCTAAAGTCAGTCAGAATCGTCAGCCTTCTTTAGCCGATATGACCCGAAAGGCTCTGGAGATCCTGTCCGGAAATCCGCAGGGATTTGTATTAATGGTTGAAGGTTCACAAATTGACTGGGGAGGACACCAGAATGACCAGGCTTATATGCTGTCTGAATTAGTTGATTTTGATAAGGCCATTGCCGTAGCACTGGAATTCAGCAAAACCCATCCGGATACCTTAATTCTGGTCACGGCTGATCATGAAACAGGTGGCTATGCTATTCATAATGGCTCAATAAAAGAGCAAAAAGTAACGGATTCTGGATTTACCACCCGCCATCATACCGTAACCATGGTGCCTGTTTTTGCAACAGGAACCGGCAGTGAAGCTTTCTCAGGCATTATGGAGAATACCGATATTGGTAAAACCCTGATTGAGTTTGTAAACAGGGCATCAGCAATACCGGCAAAATAAAGAAGGGAAAGCAGAAGGAAAGGGGGGATAACCTCCTGCCGAGCAAGTGCTATTGCACCCGTCCGATAACTGTAAAGCTTTTGATAAAAGGACCGGCCATACGCGGATCTTTTATCATGGTGTACTGGTCAAGTCCAACCGGACACTTTTTTTAGAGAATTTTCATAGTTAATTGGTGACTGATCACCATTTGCTGAATGTAGTCTTTCCAGGTTGTAATATCTCATGTAAGCTGCAAC
>JBHNNM010000077.1:0-9600 GCA_048563625.1 Gammaproteobacteria bacterium
CTAAAAAGTACGCCCATCCCAGCCCCACATATGACGTTCAGGACTGCTGAACTCAATGTAAATACGGTTTTGCGGTACATTTATCAGTTCAGCTATGTGTTCACATAATTGCCGGGATAGTTCAGTAGTCTGGTTTTCTGGTAGGCCGAGACTCTTTAATTCAATATAAGCAGAGGGTTCTGTACTGCCGGCAAAACTCATGCTCTGTTGATCTTTAATCAGTACCATTACATAGCTTTCCGGCTTACTCAGAAGGTCGGCTGTTTTGGCTGAAACGGCCAGGCAGACATTATCTTTTCTGTTGTTCATCCAGAGCTTGGCTGGTATTAAGTATCAGGCAGGGCATGGTTATATCTCCTTATTATAAGTACCTGTATTGATTGCAGGCAAAATATCATTCTGAAACAGAAAAATCCAGATATGAACAACTATTAAATCTAGGGTATTCCCCAATAGAGTCTATTATTAGAACTGATTAATATTCTTATTAAGGGAAGTGAGTACAACTTTGATTTTTAAGATTAGAATATTCTTATATTTGTTGATTATAAATATCTAATCTGTAAAAATATTGCTGCCTGAATAAAAATCAGGCATATAAAAAATAAATTTATAAATTTTTCGGCAATTGATAATAAAAAACAGGTAAACTTCTGCTTTAACTCAAGACTAAAAACGCTTGCCTGGAAAAACTATAAGTACCTGGTTGTATTCGTTCTCATTCTTGTAAAAAGATAAAAAAAATAATAAATTTAGTGGTTTCTGTATTGTTTATGCTCCTGATAAATAAAAAATGATGTAATACAGGTATATTTTAGATATTATTCGTATATTATCTAAACAATACATATTTTTAATATACAAACTTAATATCAAAAGTTAATAAAAATCAGAATAAATTCTAAATTCAGGGTATTGCTGTTACTTTGACAGCTATTGGATATAAACCAGATCATATAATAAAAGGTAATAAGTAATGTTGAGGCGCTTTAGCGGCATATTTGTTTTAAGTATTGGTTTACTGGTAGGCGGGGAGGCTTTATCCAGCGAGATTATTGAAGTTGGATCTTATAAAGACGTTGAGCATGTCTATCTGGGGGGCAGTGTAGTACCTTATAAGGAGGTTACTCTGTCAGCACAGATGCCCGGACGAGTTGAATATATTGCCGGTGATGAGGGCGACAGTTTTACTGCAGGTACCTTACTGGTGACCATCAGTGACGAAAATCTGCTGGCCAAACGCAAGGCCGCTGTCGCTCAATACGACCAGGCCGTTGCAGCTCTGCAGAATGCTCAGGTACAGTACAACCGGGAACTCTGGTCACCTCGTTCAGAAAATGCTACCCAGATGCCGGGCATGGGTATGCCGGGTATTTTTGACCAGATGTTTACCAAACAGATAGGTGATACTCTGGGTTATGGCGATAAAGATGTTCAGCGCCGGGCTGATCTGTATAACTCAGGGGCCTCAGTTAACCAGGCCCAGTCTCAGGTCAGAAGTGCCCGGGAAGCCATTAACCAGATTGATGCAGCCTTAAGAGATACCCGTTCTATTGCACCTTTTGACGGCACAATTATTAAGAAGATGGTCGAAGTCGGAGACACGGTTCAGCCGGGTATGCCCATGATTTCTTTTGCCAATATGGACTATATCCGCATCCAGACTGAGGTTCCTGTGCGTTTAGTACCATATATCAAAGTAGGTGATACAGTAAAAGCTTATCTGGATGTCAGCGGCGTTATGATCCCGGCCAAAGTGGCTCAGATTTATCCTCTGGCGGATAAGAGCAAACATACAGTTACAGTAAAGTTTGATCTGCCCATCGGTACCCGCGGAGTACTTGGAATGTATGCTGAGGTTTCTATACCGGTAAAAAATTCCAAACCATCCACCTCTATCATTATTTCCAAGAGCAGTATTCTTAAACATATGGGCAGTCTGCCCAGTGTTCTGGTCATGAATGATAAAAATGAAGCAGAACTGCATGTGGTACGTCTGGGTAAGAAGGTTAATGGTGGAAAATCATTTGCCGTACTTTCCGGTCTGAAGCCGGGTGATCGGATTATTGATCATCCGCCCAAGAACTGGAAACCCGGCACACCAATAAAATAACGCGGTCGCAGTGGAGCGGAGTCCGGTTTCAGGGGGAACCGGAAAACGATTATTCAGCACCTAATTAATCGTCACTTCGTTCCATTTGAGTTATAACAAATTAAGCATGAGCATATTTAATTACAATGGATAATACAAAAAACAAACACAGTTTAGGGCTTGCCGGTACTCTGTCAAGAACCTTTATGCATTCGCCATTAACTCTGCTGCTTCTTATTGCGACATTTGCAATTGGTCTGGCTGGTTTTATTCTGACGCCCAGGCAGGAAGACCCTCAGATATCTGTCCCCATGGTGGATATTTTTGTCAGTTATCCCGGTGCCTCTGTTGAACAGGTGGCTTCACTGGCGACTGAACCTCTGGAACGTATTATGAGTGAAATTCCAGGTGTTGATCATGTTTATTCTGCTTCCCAGCGGGGGCAGACTATGGTTACTGTGCAATTTGAGGTGGGCGAAGAATTAGGTCCTTCACTGGTTAAACTGTACGATAAACTGGAATCCAATAAAGACTTAATTCCCCCTGGAGTGTCTCCGCCCCTGGTAAAACCCAAAGGCGTGGATGATGTACCTATTGTTGCCCTGACACTCTGGTCTGACAGCCTGGATGATGCAGCCCTGCACCTGATTGCACTGGATGTTATGCAGGAGCTTCAGGAGATCCCTGAAACCAGTAAAAGCTTTGTGATTAGCGGGCGTAGCGAACGTTTACGTATTGAAGTTAAGCCTGAGCGGCTGGCTGGCTATGGTATTACTTTGCAGCAGATTGCCAATACCGTGGCAACGGCCAATAGTGAGCGAACCGTTGGTTCGATTGAATCGGGTGAAAACAGTTTTAACCTTAATACCGGTTCCTTTTTAACCAGTGCAGAGGATGTCGAACGGCTGGTGGTGGCTATGCATAATGGCAACCCGGTGTATATTCGTGACATTGCCGATGTGATTCATGGTCCCGGTGAGGCCCATAAACTGGTTAATTATTATAGCGGGCCAGCAATGGAAGAGGGTAAACCGGCTAACGGTGCTCCCGCAGTAACACTGGCCATAGCCAAGAAAACCGGTACTAACGGGGTTAGTGTGGTTAACAAGATCCTGAAAAGGGTTGAGTCCGTGAAAGGGCGTTTGATCCCCAGTAATGTGGAAGTAGCGGTGACCCGAAATTACGGGGAATCGGCGCAGGATAAAGTTAATGAATTAATGTTTAAACTGGTACTGGTGACCATTGCCGTTTCAATATTAATTTTCTGGTTCCTGAACTGGTGTGCGGCACTGGTCTGCTTTATTGTTATTCCTAATGTTATTCTGGTCACGACCTTTTTTGCCCTGATTATGGGCTTTACCATTGACCGGGTTAGTTTATTTGCTCTTATCTTTTCCATTGGTATTCTGGTTGATGACGCCATTGTGGTGGTGGAAAATATGTACCGGCGCTGGGCAATGGATGGGGAAATTAGTGACGATACTTCAGTAGATGCAGTTCGTGAAGTAGGAAATCCGACCATTCTGGCTACCTTTACGGTAATTGCTGCTCTGCTGCCTATGGGTATGGTGCGCGGGATGATGGGGCCCTATATGGCACCGATTCCAGCGCTGGGTTCAGTGGCCATGATGTATTCCCTGTTTGCTGCTTTTGTATTTACACCGTTCCTGGCATTACGCTTTAAACCTGCCATGCCTAACCTGCACAAGATGGAAGAGGCAGAACACCGAACAGTCAGACGTCTGGATGGTTTTTACCGTAAGGTACTTAATACTTTAATTGATAACAAGGCATTGGGTTATGGCTTTCTGATTTCTCTGTTTGTTGTTTTCTTTCTCTGCTGCAGCCTGTTTTACTTTAAAGTGGTTAAAGTAAAAATGATGCCTCTGGACAATAAGGCTGTTTTTAATGTCATTATTAATTTCCCTGAAGGAACCGCACTGCCGACTACAGCCAATCTGACACGTCAGCTGGCGGAAGAAGTCAGAAAAATACCTGAAGTGACTGCAATACAATCCTATGTAGGTACGGCCTCCCCTTATGATTTTAATGGTCTGGTACGACATTATTACCTGCGTCAGCAGCCCTGGCAGGCTGATCTGAATGTTCAGCTATTGCATAAAACCGAACGGGACAGAAGCAGTCATGAAATTGCTATTGAGACCAGAAAATTACTTAAAGAACTAATAGCGAAAAAAATAAAGGATGGTGTATACAGTAAACTTGATGCGCCTAAAATTCAGATTGTTGAAATGCCGCCTGGTCCGCCTGTGCTGCAATCTATGGTGGCTGAAGTTTATGGGCCGACCTCTCATGAGCGACATGCTGTAGCTATGATGCTGACGGATCTGTTTGAAAAGGCAGAAACTATCGATGATGTTGATAACTACATTCAAAAACCCTATGAAATCTGGAATTTTAAAGTCAATCGTGAAAAAGCCATCCGTACCGGTGTCAGTGTTGATGCCATAAATAAAACCCTGGAAATGGCCATGGGCGGTTATGTGCTGGGCGATATTAAGGACGGCTCAATACTGGAGCCTACCCTGATCATATTACAGGTACCTCTGGATGTCCGGGCTAATTTTAATAATCTGAGTCAGTTGCCGGTACCGACAATGACAGACGGCAGTGTCCCCCTGGCTGAACTGGGTGTGTTTACCCGAGGTTATAAAGAACCGATTATTTTCCATAAGGATCTGAGAGATGTTGAGTATGTTACTGGTGAGGTTGTCGGTGAATTTGCAGCACCTATCTATGGTATCTTTGAAGTTGAAGACATGCTGGCCCTGGAAGAAAATCGCGGTCCGCGTGGTGAACATATTACCGGTACCATGTTAGGCCCACCAGATTCTTCTGAAATGCATAACTATTCTGGTTTTGAATGGGGTGGTGAATGGACGGTGACATATGAAACCTTCCGTGATATGGGACTGGCTTTTGGTGCTGTCATTATTATGATCTATATGCTGGTGGTCTGGGAATTCGGCAATTTCACCTTGCCTGCTGTTATTATTTCACCGATTCCTTTAACGCTGGTGGGTATTATTCCAGGTCATGCCATTATGGGGGCGGAATTTACCGCGACATCCATGATTGGTTTTATTGCCCTGGCCGGTATTATTGTAAGAAACTCAATTCTGCTGGTGGATTATTCCCGTCAGGAAATTTCCCGTGGGATGGGGATTCGTGAAGCGATTATTATGGCCTGTATTACCCGGACAAGACCGATTATTATTACAGCGCTGGCACTGGTGGTCGGTTCTACTGCCATTTTGTTTGATCCGATTTTCCAGGGTATGGCTGTATCACTCATGTTTGGCGTGTTTATTTCCACAATTCTGACTCTGGTGGTTATCCCTCTGGGTTGTTACAGTGGTAAAACGGCTTTCTGTGAAAATATGACTGAAGATCATCCAGATTACCCAATCTGTGTTGAATCAAGAAAAAACTCACAAAATAAAAAGCCGTCTTCTGTCCTGCCATTTATAGGTACACTGTTATTTAATATTTATAATATAACAGTGACTGTAGTCCAGGTTGCGTGGTGGAGTCTGCAGGGCGTTTATACGCTTATTTTCAAACGTAAAAAGAAGGCCACAAGTGGTTCAACTACAGCCACAACCGCTGTTAAACCTGCCGTTAAGCCGACCACAACAACTTCAAGCGGTTCAGCTAAAGTACCTGCAAATACGGCTGAAACAACTGTGACTGAAAAAACTGCGCCTGCGGTTAAAGATAAAGCATCTACTGATAATACTAAAGCTGATACTGTGACCAGTGCACCGGAAAAGAATGATAAAGGTGCCCAGGACAAGTTCTCCAGTACGGCTAAAGTTAATGATGCTGAAGACAGCAAAGTTAAGCCTGATTCGGCACCTGTTGTTGCCGAAACTGAAACTGAGCAGAAGTCATCAACAGAAGAGACAGAACCTCAGCAAAACACTGTTAAGAAAAAGGCGGTAACTAAAAAGGCAGTGGTCAAAAAAGCCGTCGCTAAAAAATCAGCTGTGAAAAAAGCAACCGTTAAGAAGAAAGCGGCTGCCCGCAAAAAAGCCTTAACGGAAAGTAAAAAAGCAGAGGAAGCCAGTCCTAAAGGCAGCCGTAAAACTGTGAAGAAAAAAGGGCGTCGCGGTATTCAGTTGAAAGATGATTTAGGGGAGAGCAAAGACTAGCTAAAAGATAAATGTCCCAGTATCTTTATTTTAGTCTTAGTAGTAGTGTAAAAAAGAAAAATATGGGACTTAATTCTGATTAAATGGAGAGTATTATGAAGAGTCTATCTAAAGTAGTGGCTGCAGCGGCTTTTGCCGGTGCAATTATCTTACCTTTACAGGCCAGCGCATGGTGGGATGACGGTGATTCCAATACCAACTGGAATGGTTATGGCAGCAGTTGGGGTGATGGTTCCGGAGATGCCGATATGGACGGTGACTTCGAAATAACCATTAAATCCCGTGCCCGTGGTCGTGGCCGCGGTAATACCCGTGGTTCTCTGGAAGGTCGTGGCTATGGTAATGGCTATAACAACTGAGATAATCGTTTCCAGGGTTATGGTGATCAGCGTTATATAAACAATGATTATCCTCCCTATGGTTACAGACCTTACGGGCCTGCTCCTTATATGCGTCCTGCTGTTGCGCCTGCACCAGTTGCACCAGCACCAGCGGCTCCTGCGGCCAAGTAACAGGTAGCATAAGGTATTGACCCTGCCCAGTAGTATATTGGCGCAGGTGATAATTATTGCCCGGATTGCCTGACAGGCTCTGTTAAACTGTCTGTTAGTGTGATCCGGGACTACCGTCTGACAAAAACAGGAATAATAAATGATCACGGTAATAGGTAATCTTAAAGGGGGCACGGGAAAAAGCACCGTGACCTTTAACCTTGCTGTATGGTTGGCATTAAACGATCATAAAGTTAAAGTATTTGACCTCGATCCACAGGCCACTTTAAGTGATGTTGGAGATATTCGGGAAGAAGATGAGTATGAACCTGTTATTTCGATCAGTTGTTCTTTTGATAAACTGAAAAAAGCGAAACAAGAACAGATCCTGGTGGATATTGGCACCGCCGATACCGATGCCATGAAAAAAGCCATTGAGATTACAGATAGAATTATTGTCCCGGTACCGCCCAGTCAGGCGGATATCTGGTCAACCCAGCGCTTTATTAAAATGGTGCTGGATATCCGCGGTAAAAAAAATATGCCGCAGATGCTCGGTTTTGTAAACCGTGCCGATACCCATATTGGTGTCAGAGAAACCGGGGAAGCAGAAGATGCTTTAAAGATGCTGCCGCATATTGACCTGATTGATACCCGGCTTTACCAGAGAACAACTTATAGACGGTCCTTTAGTGAAGGACTGGCCGTGTTTGAACTGGAGCCTAAGGGAAAAGCCGCTGCAGAAGTCAACAACTTTGCCAGTATTCTGTATCCCTGAGTTTTAAAGGAAGATTTCTGTGTCACCTTCGATGAAAGTATTTCGGTGGATATTAAGTCATCTGACTTTGATTACCATAGTTCTGGTAATACTGTATTTCTACTGGAGCCTGGGAGATAATAAACAGGACACTTCTATAACAAGTTCTACAGCAGGCAGTGCTGACAGTCTGATTAAGGAACCAGTTAAGGAAAATATTCAACAAAATGATAAGGAACAAAAGCAGACTATCAGACAATATTCTGTAACTGAGTCTTATCAGACGAATTCTGATAATGAGCCTTACCCGGAAAAGGCCGAACCCTTACCAGATCCTCAGGCCTTTTCCGAACGAATGAGACAGTATCAGCTTAGACTTTCCAGGGAGGAACGTATAAAAGGCTGAGTAATTATGATAAAGCCCTACAGGCAAGAAACCGAACAAAGGTAATGGGCGTTAAAGCTGTAGCGGAACCGGTTTTTCCTGAAGAACAGATAGTGCTGAATAAAACGGCTTATCCTGGGCCACAGGAAATTAATAATCATTCCCGGGTAAAGCCGGTGACTGAATTTGTAAGGGAACCGATCGGGCAAAAGTCCGCAACAGCAGCAGTAGACGTACCGTCAGTTGAGGTGCCTGAGTCCGCGTAGAAGCCAGTAATAAATGACAATCTGCAGAAGCAGATCCGCTCCAGACAGGAGCAGTTAAGTCATCAGATGATTTCGCTTTTGTCGGCAACGAATATGCCGGGTAAATCAGCTTTAACTAAATCAACTGAGCCTGATCAAAAGGAACTAGCAGCAGATAAACGGGCAGTAATAGAGACTAAACACAATAGCCCCTCTATACAATTATCCGTGCCGGAAGTGAAACCGGTGATAAAAACTGCAGAGCAGAAGCAAGGAAGGCATTTGAACAGGGGCAGTATGCCGTAGCCGAGGAAAAATACCTCAGACTGGCAGCATTGTTACCGGAATTGCCGGATGTAATGGGTGAGCTGGCTAATGTATATCGAGCACAGAGGCGGATGACCGATTTTGTTGCAGCCAATACCCGTTTTGTAAAGCGGCTGGTTAATCACTATCGATTTAAGGAAGCCTGGAGAGTGGTTGCAGAAGCAGCCGATGTGGACAGGAATATTGCTGATAAACAGCGTAGAATAATAAATAACAGACAGAAACAGGTGGGAACAGAAAATTTCATACAATAATCCAAATGTCTCATAAGGAGTAATCTGTCAACACCAGATTAGAGACTGTGAACCTGGAATTTAACTGTGACCATTTTTGAAACAAATTATTTGCATTTAGATTAAAAGGATTTTCCTGATAATCAAGGGGTGGTTAATGCTTAGGAGAGAGAAAAATGCCTATCAAAAGGTTGTACCATAAATTAACCAATGAAGTGGAAGATGCCACCGGTTTTGATTCTGACACCCTGGCGGATCGCAGAAAAGGTGCCGATGTAAAAGGACAGAGGTTACAGCTGATTGTCTATACTGCATTGTTTGCCTTTATCGTCCTGGCAGCCTATGGTTATTATCTGATTTTTAACTTGACCCATGATGTTCATTCCCTGTCTAATGATGTTCGGCAAATGGCCCGTTCCGTGAACCAGATGTCTCTTTCAGTGACAACCAATATGGAAGTTATTTCAGCTAATGTCGTTGAAATGAGAAAAGGCACCAATACCATAGCCAGTGTGGTTTCAGAAACCATGCCGGTCATGTCGGACAACACCACTAAGATGACGGTTACGGCTGATAATGTTAGTCACCGTATCGATGGTATGAGTACTAATATGCAGGCCATGAGTGCAGGCATAATTGGTATGCAGCGGGATATGTGGAGTATGAACAAGAGTATTTCTAATCCTAGCGAAAGTATGATTGACAGTATGATGCCCTGGGGTAATAATCGCAGAGGAACACTCGGACCATTGGCTTTTCCACCTCCAGTACGTTAATATTAAATTTTGGTTGTTCTCCGCTTTAATGAGTGAGATTTTGTCCAAAATAGAACATGCTCTGCTCATCAGGAATGGAGGTTTGCCTGATTTTTAGTTTAAAATATTCGGTATCCCGA
>JBHNNM010000078.1:0-9504 GCA_048563625.1 Gammaproteobacteria bacterium
CATTTCAATTCCTAAAGATCATACCTATGAATGCGGGTTAATTTCAAAAGTGGTTAATTCCAGATCGTTGTTGTCATAAAAATTGACACTAAGCTGCTGCAGAATCACGTTTTTACCGGGAATAGTGAAAACCGGGCAGTTAAAAGTCGCCTGTAAACCATAAGTGGGGCCGGGCCGCCACCGGCAACATCGTTGCCAATATCCATATAACCGACAGTTGCAGCTACTGCCAGGTCAGCATCCCAGTTGTCTTTAAAGGCTGGAAAAAGTATCAGCTTGTCCGTTTCAGCGTAGCTGTTACTTATAAATAATGCACCGAATAGTGCAAAAACAATTTTTTGATAGTACTTATTCATTGAGGCTCCCGTTAATATTTAATGAGTTGTTAATTCTGTCTTTATTATTGAACTGCTATTATTGACTGGTTCTGTTTATTAAATATAAAGAAGCAGTGGTAAAAAGGTAACCACTGCAAGGTCAGTGATATTAAATTCTTTTATTTGATTATCCGATCTTTTGCAAATATTAACAAGCAACTAAAAGGTCAGGATAATTGTTATAAAACTAGACTAAAGTCTAGT
This sequence comes from Gammaproteobacteria bacterium, assembly GCA_048563625.1. Lineage (GTDB taxonomy): Bacteria > Pseudomonadota > Gammaproteobacteria > GRL18 > GRL18 > JANELJ01. The sequence continues at coordinate 582 of JBHNNM010000078.1, forward strand.
TATGGCTGATTCTCAGGTCTGATCAAGGTAAATATCAATGCGCAATCCGCCCATAGGCGATTGTGTCATTGAAATACTGCCGGCATAAAGCTTTACAATATCATTGACAATAGACAGCCCCAAGCCGTGACCGTCAACAACTGATTCATCAAGTCTTGCCCCTCGTTGAGAAATCTGTTTTATCTGATCACCGGCAATGCCCGGACCATTATCCTCAATGCGGATTAATACCCTGTCAGAACCAGAACTGTTTATCTCAATATGAATCTTACCTTCAGACCATTTGCCGGCATTGTCCAGCAGATTACCTATCAGTTCCAGCATATCCTCACGATCGCCGAAATTATTGATGTTTTCAGCAATATGATAGGTAATTTCAAGTGTCTTACGGCTATACATCTGTTTAAAAACATTAATCAGTTCAGGCGGTTCTTCCGCCGGATTAAAACGACGGCTGGAACCGCCCTTACCGGCTAGCCGGGCACGTTTAAGTTCCCGGTTAATCAGCTGATTAATTCGTTCAACCTGTTTTTGCGCTTCCGGTAATTGTGCCTGTAAATTCTGCGGATCGTTATTAAGGTATTGATACAGTAGGTTCAAAGGGGATTTAAGAGGATGGGATAAATTGCCCAGAGCGTTACGGGAGCGTTCCAGGCGTTTTTCCAGCAGGCTCAGAAGGTGGTTAACTTCCTGTACCAAGGGCAGTACTTCTGTGGGTACATTTTCTGATAACTTAACAATTTCACCTTCTTCCAGGCACTGTACATCAGAACAGACAGATTCCAGGTGTTTAAAGGATAAACGAATAATAACACTCTGTATTAACAGCAATATGACCAGTCCGCCCAGGGACATAATAAAAAACCAGGTTTTAAACTCCTGTTTGCGCTGATTTATCACGGTCAGATCCTCGGCCAGAGCAATGGTTACCGGGGTATTGTTTTTGTTAAATACCATGCTGATCTGTAGCAATTCCTGATCCCGGGGACCCTGGGTGATCTCTACCTTTTGTGCACCGGTTTTAAGCCGGGGGATTTTCACCATCTGATCCCATAGGGAACGGGAGTGAATGACCGGCTTATGGTTGACCGAAACCATAAAATAATGTCCGGAATAAGGCTGCTGATAAACCAGCGGCAGGTGATCGGCCTTGAGTCTGGCCTTATTGTTATTAACATCCAGACTGGATAACAGGCTTTCGACATCATGTTCCATGCGCGACAGAACAAAGTCATAAATCAGTTCATTCATAGAGCGCTGACCCAGGAACCAGAGCAGGCTGAACAATAATAATAAACTCAGGGACAGACCGATGTGCAGCCGGTGTTCCAGAGAGTTCATTCCAGTTTATCCATAAAAATATAGCCCTGACCACGGCGGGTAACAATGCGATCCTTACCGATTTTTTCTCTCAGGCGACGAATATATAGTTCTATCAGATTACTGTCCCGGTCAAAATCCTGATCATAGATATGATCAATTAAACGGGTTTTAGACAGAACCTTACCGGAATTGAGCATAAAATAACGCAGCAGACGAAACTCGGTGCCCGTTAATTCAATGGCCTGCTCATTACTGTTTAGAAATAACTGCTGGGTTTCTTCATCCAGACGGATATTGTCACATTCCAGAGAGGTCTGACCGGCCATATCGTGAGTCCGGCGTAATAAAGCCTGGATCCTCATGGTTAACTCTTCAATATGAAAGGGTTTGCCCAGATAATCGTCAGCCCCGGCTTTAAACCCGTCAATGCGTTCATGCCAGGCATCACGGGCGGTAAGAATAATCACCGGTACGCTATTGCCTTTTTTTCGCCAGTTGGCCAGCACTTCCAGTCCGGGGCGTTCCGGCAGGCCCAGATCCAGCACCACCATATTATAGGCTTCCTCATCACCCATAAATTCACCGTCAATACCATTAAGGGCAAGATCCACAGCAAAACCTTTCTGTATAAATTCAGTTTGAAGGTTTTCGGCCAGTTTTATGTCGTCTTCTACTAATAATAAACGCATGGCTTTAATCGTCGTCCCTGTGATGAGGGCCATCATCATCATCTTCATTATGGTGTAATATCTGGGAAGTCAGTGCGTCCACTTCCAACTCAAGTACCATGCCCTGATGATCAATATACTCAATCTCGTACAGATATTCACTATTATCAGGGTGATCCCGGTTTTTAATCAGTTCCACTTCCAGCAGGCGGGCAACACCAAACTCCTTGAGCTGATCCAGAATACGTTCCAGTGAGGTGATCTTTCCGGCTGTTTTAAGTGCTTTTATTTCATGGGGTGTGTATTCTTCTTCCTCGTCATCATCCGCTGAGACTGAAAGAGTCAGTAACAGCAATGTCAGAAATAAAATACGTTTAATATAAGTCATATTAAATAAGGGCCTGTTTGCCTCATAGGGTAGCTTGTAGTGTAATTGTTAAATTGATTATAGTTGGCCTGAAATGAATTGAAACTGAAAAAACAGGCAATAATTAGCCGCTTAAAATTATTGTAAATTTTTCTCAAATTCCATATACTGGAAAAATATTTGTCAATTTTTTATTTCTCTTTTGTAACTTGTTGAAAAATAAGTTAATAAAAAACGATATGTAAATCTTTGTGATTTTGCATGGGTATTTTTCTGGGGTTTTAAAGTGTTTCTAAGGTATGGTTAAGCGCTTACAAACGCTCAAAAGAAAACATTCAATAAACATGGCGGGAGATTAAACCATGTCCAATCAGACTATAAGTCCGGCGCTTGAGCAGGATATTGACCATCAGGAAACCCTGGAATGGCTTGAAGCTCTGGAGGCTGTACTGGAAAACGAAGGCCCAGAACGGGCTCACTTCTTATTAGAGCAGCTTATTGACCAGCTGCGACGTTCCGGGGTAAACCTGCCGCATTCATCCAATACGGCTTATGTTAATACCATTCCTCCTCATCTGGAAAAAAGTATTCCCGGTGATTCGGCACTGGAAGCCCGGATCCGTTCTCTGATCCGCTGGAATGCCGCGGCCATGGTCGTAAAAGCCAATCGAAAGTCTTCTGAAGTGGGTGGCCATATCGCCAGTTTTGCTTCTGCAGCGACCTTATATGATGTGGGGTTTAACCATTTCTTCCGTGCTCCGACCCATGAACACGGCGGTGATCTGGTACTATTCCAGGGACACTCTGCACCGGGTATGTATGCCCGGGCTTTTCTGGAAGGGCGTTTAAATGAAGATCAGCTGGATCGTTTCCGTCAGGAAGTGGACGGCGGCGGTCTGTCCTCCTATCCTCACCCCTGGTTAATGCCGGACTTCTGGCAGTTTCCAACCGTATCCATGGGACTGGGTCCGATTCAGTCCATTTACCAGGCGCGTTTTATGCGTTATATGTATGACCGCGGGCTGGCCGATACCCGTAAACGTAAAATCTGGTCCTTTATCGGTGACGGTGAAACTGATGAGCCGGAAACTCTGGGTGCTATTTCTCTGGCATCCAGGGAGAAGCTGGACAACCTGATCTGGGTGATTAACTGTAATCTGCAGCGTCTGGACGGCCCGGTGCGCGGCAATGGCAAAATTATCCAGGAACTGGAAGCCACCTTCCGCGGTGTCGGCTGGAAAGTCATTAAAGTGATCTGGGGCAGTTACTGGGATCCTTTATTGGCCAAAGACAAAGACGGCCTGTTAAAGCGTCGTATGATGGAATGTGTGGACGGTGATTTTCAGAACTACAAGTCTAAGGATGGTGCTTATGTACGTGAGCATTTCTTTGGCAAATATCCTGAACTGAAAGCCATGGTGGCCAATATGTCCGATGATGACATCTGGCGCCTGAACCGTGGTGGTCATGATCCGCACAAGGTTTATTCGGCCTATAAAGAAGCGGTCGAAACCGAAGGCCAGCCAGTAGTGATTCTGGCGCATACCGTAAAAGGTTACGGCATGGGTTCTGCCGGTGAAGGGCAGATGCGTACTCACTCGCAGAAAAAGCTCGATGCCCAGGAAATGATTAACTACAAGAACCGCTTTAATATTCCCATCAGCGATGAACAGGCGGCTAAAGCAGAATATTTCCATCCCGGCAAAGACAGTGATGAATACAAGTACCTGATGGCTCGTCGTGAAGCGCTGGGCGGTGTTCTGCCCGTGCGTAACCGCGTGGCGGCACCGCTGGAAATTCCCAAATTATCTATTTTTGATCCTTTGTTAAAAGGTTCCGGTGATCGGGAAATGTCCACCACCATGGCTTTTGTACGTATGCTAACCTTGTTAAGCCGTGACAAAAACATTGGTGATAATATTCTCCCCATTGTTCCGGATGAAGCCCGTACCTTTGGTATGGAAGGCATGTTCCGGCAGCTGGGTATCTATTCTTCTGTAGGGCAGTTGTACACGCCTCAGGATAAAGATCAGGTCATGTTCTATAAAGAAGACAAGTCCGCTCACATTCTGCAGGAAGGGATTAACGAAGCCGGCGCCATGTCCTCCTGGATAGCGGCGGCCACGTCCTACAGCACCAATGGCGTGAATATGATACCGTTTTATATTTACTATTCCATGTTCGGTTTCCAGCGGGTCGGTGATCTGGCCTGGATGGCCGGTGATATGCAGGCACGCGGCTTCCTGCTGGGCGGTACGGCCGGCCGTACTACTCTGGCCGGTGAAGGTCTGCAGCATCAGGACGGTCATTCGCATATTATGGCGGCCACCATTCCTAACTGTATTACCTATGATCCGACCTTTGCCTATGAACTGGCGGTGATCATTCATGAAGGTATGCGACTTATGTATAAGGAACAGGAAAATGTGTTCTACTACATTACCGTAATGAATGAAAACTACCAGCAGCCTGTCATGCCCAAAGGCGTGGAAAAAGGCATACTCAAGGGTATGTATTTATTGCAGGGTGGAGGTAAGCGCCGTAAGAAGATCCAGTTAATGGGTTCCGGTACTATTTTACGGGAAGTTATTCAGGCCGCAGAAATCCTGGACAAGGAATGGTCGGTGGATGCCGATGTCTGGAGCGTGACCAGTTACAATGAACTGCGCCGTGAAGCACAGGATGTTGACCGCTGGAATATGCTGCATCCGCTGGAAGAACCAAAGGTTTCCTATATTCAGAAGTGTCTGAAAGATCGCCGGGGTCCGGTATTATCGGCCACTGACTATATCAAGGGCTATTCGGATCAGATCAGAAAGTGGGTACCGGCCCGTTATGAAGTGCTGGGTACTGATGGTTTTGGCCGTTCTGATACCCGTGCCCAGTTACGTAAGCACTTTGAAGTCAATGCGGTTTATATCGTTGTGGCGGCTCTGAAAGTTCTGGCCGATGAGGGTCAGTTCCCGGCCGGTAAGGTTCAGGAAGCCATTGAGAAATACGGCATTGATGTCAATAAGCCAAATCCGGCTACGGCATAGGGAGGGAAGCACTGATGAGTAAGATGATAGAAGTATTTGTACCGGATATCGGTGACTTTGATGATGTTGAAGTGATTGAAGTCCTGGTTGCCGAAGGGGATCATATTAATGAAGAAGATTCCCTGATCACTGTGGAATCGGATAAGGCCACCATGGAGATCCCCAGCAGTCATAGCGGAACTGTAGCCAAAATTAAAGTTAAGGTCGGTGACCGGGTATCAGAAGGTTCACTGGTATTATTACTGGATGCGGATTCTGCAGCAGAACCGGCAAAAGAAGAAGCGGTTGAAGCTCCTTCAGCCAGTGCCCCTGAACAAAAAGCGGCACCGGCTGCTAAAGCACCTGAAAAAGCAGCAGTGCCTGAAAAGCCGGCAGTACATCCGGCCAAGCGTCCGCCGCCAACCCTTAATATTGATCACGATAATTTTAAACGGGCTCATGCTTCTCCGGCGGTACGTAAGTTTGCCCGGGAACTGGGTGTGGATCTGAGCAGGATCTCCGGTACCGGCCGCAATGGCCGTATCCTTAAGGAAAATGTGCAGGACTATGTTAAACAGGCCTTAAAAGCCCCTTCCAGCGGTGCAAGCCTGGGTGTGGAACCCATGCCAGAAATTGATTTCTCTCAGTGGGGGGATATTGAAACCAGCAAACTGTCCAAGATCAATATTCTGACCGGCAAGTTCCTGCATCGTAACTGGGTGAATATTCCCCATGTCACGCAGTTTGACGAGGCGGATATTACCGAGCTGGAAGCCTTCCGTAAAAAGAGCAATCAGGAATACGCAGATAAGGGTGTTAAGTTCACCATGGTGTCCTTCCTGATGAAAGCGGTAGTTGCAGCGCTGAAAGAATTTCCGCGTTTTAACTCCTCTCTGGATGCCTCCGGTGAAGCCCTGATCCTGAAAAAATACTACCATATCGGCATTGCTGTGGCGACGCCGGATGGCCTGGTGGTGCCTGTTATCCGTGATGTGGATAAGAAGAGTCTGACGGAACTGGCTACCGAGCTTAGAGATGTTTCCGGGAAAGCCAGGGATAAAAAATTCAAGCCTTCTGAAATGCAGGGCGGCTGTTTTACCATTTCCAGTCTTGGCGGCATTGGCGGCACCAGCTTTACACCGATTGTTAATGCTCCGGAAGTGGCTATTCTGGGTGTTTCCCGCTCCAGAATGCAGCCGGTCTGGAACGGTTCGGAATTGGAACCGCGCCTGATGTGCCCATTGTCTCTGTCTTATGATCACCGGGTTATTGATGGTGCGGAAGGCGCGGCCTTCAGTACCTTCCTGAGCCGAGTGCTATCTGATGTACGCTATTTGCTGATGTAACCGGGAGAGATAAGAATGAGTCAGATCATGGAATTAAAAGTCCCCGATATCGGCGATTTTGATGAAGTAGAAATTATTGAAGTGCTGGTGTCCGAGGGCGATACCATTAGTGAAGAAGATCCGCTGATCACTGTAGAATCAGATAAGGCCAGTATGGAAATACCCTCCTCAGCTGCCGGTGTGGTCAAAGCCATTAAGGTTAAGCTAGGTGACAAAGTATCAGAAGGTTCGGTTATTGCAGAACTGGAAACCACGGAAACGGCACAGGTGGTCGTGCTGGGCTCCGGTCCCGGCGGTTATACTGCGGCCTTTCGGGCTGCGGATCTGGGTAAACAGGTGGTGCTGATTGAGAAGGATGATTTTCTGGGCGGTGTCTGTCTGAATGTCGGCTGTATCCCCTCCAAGGCACTGCTGCACGTGGCCGAAGTGGTCAGTGAAGCTCGGGAGTTTTCCGATCTGGGTGTAAGCTACCAGGAGCCGGAAATTGATATTAATAAACTGCGTGAGCATAAAAACAAAGTGGTGGGGCGTTTAACCGGCGGACTGAAACAACTGGCCAAACAGCGCAAGGTACAGGTTGTTAACGGCTACGGCAAATTTACTTCCCCTCATACCATTGCCGTTGAGGCAGCCGATGGTTCGGTGCAGGTGGTGGGCTTTGAACATTGTATTATTGCGGCCGGTTCCTCGGTTACCAAACTGCCCTTTATTCCCTGGGATGATGAACGGGTCTGGGATTCCACCGATGCCCTGGAAGTTAATAATATTCCTGAACGCCTGCTGGTAGTCGGCGGTGGTATTATCGGACTGGAAATGGCCACGGTTTATCATGCCCTTGGGGCAAAGGTCACCGTGGTAGAACTGGGGCCGGGTCTGATCCCAGGAGCTGATCGTGATCTGCTTAAGCCTTTTGAACGTACTGTGAAAAAACGTTATGAGAATATCTTTGTCAATACCCGGGTAACCGAACTGACCCCTACTGATGAAGGCATTGTGTGCAAGTTTGAAGGCAAAAAAGTACCGGAACAGGATACTTTTGATAATGTCCTGGTGGCCATTGGCCGTTCTCCGAACGGCAAGCTGATTGATGCGGACAAGGCCGGGGTACAGGTTAATGAATACGGTTTTATTCCGGTGGATTCCCAGCAGCGCACTAATGTGGAGCATATTTTTGCCATTGGCGATGTGGTGGGCCAGCCCATGCTGGCTCATAAGGCGACCCATGAAGCCAAAGTGGCGGCCGAAGTTATTGACGGCCAGCCGCGGCATTTTGATGCCCGTACCATTCCATCCGTGGCTTATACCGATCCGGAAGTAGCCTGGTGCGGTCAGACCGAAGAGCAGCTTAAGGCTGAAGGCACTGACTATGAAAAAGGCGTATTCCCCTGGGCTGCCAGTGGACGAGCTTTATCGGTTGGAGCCGATGTGGGTATGACCAAGGTGTTATATGACAAAAACAGCCACCAGATGCTGGGTGCCGGTATTTTAGGTAAGAATGCCGGTGAGCTGATTGCTGAAGCCGCCCTGGCCGTTGAAATGGGTGCAGAAATGGAAGATGTCGCCCTGACTATTCACCCTCATCCTACTCTGTCAGAAACGCTGAATTTTGCTACGGAAGTGGCTGAAGGTACCTGTACGGATATTTATCTGCCAAAGAAAAAATAGCCGCTAAATAACCGTTCTGGACAATTCCTTCTGTCTTGGAAGTGTGGGTATCCTGCCCGCCTCCTGAATAACCAGTAACTACCGCTTATTTCCGTGGGCAGGATGCCATGCTCCCGGCCAGGCAGATATATTGATTTAATAGCATTCATCTTCTAATCTTATAAGAGTCTTTTGTTATTAATGAGATATTGATTTGTCTTTTTTTACCAGGAATATCATACACTTTTCGTTTATATTTTTTCTGTTTCTGTGGTCTGCTGTACAGGCAGAGCAAGACACAGAGCACAGGCTGAATACCAAACGGGTTATTTTTATCGATTCCTATTACTATCCTGTTTACGAGTGGGCCGCGGGAGAAGTCAATGGTGCCCGTTCTATACTGGAATCTGCCGGAGTGGAAATGAAAGTGATTTCCATGGACACCAAGCGCAATCCCGATGAAGACTATATTAAAGCCGCAGCATTAAAAGCCAAAGTCGAAATTGAACGCTATAAGCCGGATTTAATTATTGCCTGTGATGATAATGCAAGTAAGTA
>JBHNNM010000079.1:0-9144 GCA_048563625.1 Gammaproteobacteria bacterium
AGATGGTTCTTGGCATGGTAAGTGTTCTTGTATGTTGATTTTTCACAAAACCATTATACTTGTTTAACAAATACCATGCTGCCTATTTTTTAACCACAAAAGATCAACAGCCCCTAATCAGATGACAGTATCGTTGAGTAAATCGACAGCCTTTATCAACAAAATCACATTGCTCTATACGACGTTCATTTTTACTGATAAAAACCTGAGCTAATTCAATTTCTACATAACAGGGGTAGCCCATAAACGGAACATCACGAACCTGTCTTTTGACAAAACGCTTGATTGTGCCTTTTTGCCCTGTTAATGGAGCAATTGCTTTCCTGCGTTTATCCCTTTTGCAAAGAATATGTATCGTCTTATGCTGCTTATTTAGTGTTATTTCATTGACTCTCTGGCCACCCAGTCCCAAAATAGTGGGTGAGATGTTGATACTCATATTACCTATTGCTTATAAAACTGTCAGAAGCTTTATATTTCAACAGGTTTTGTGAGTATTAGCATCTTTCTTCACTCATCAGAGCGGAGAAGAGCCAACAAACACATCTATTTGAACAGCGTTTTACCGGTTCGGCTGTACAGTCATCGGGAACGGATGAAAACGATTTACAGGAGTCCCTGACTGAAACCCGGCTTAAAACCCTGTTAAAAGCTCTGCCGGCTGGTGTTATTGTGCTGGATGGGGAAGGAAAGGTTCAGGAGTGTAATCCGGCCGCAGTTGAACTTCTGGATGAACCTTTACTGGGGATGTCCTGGCGTTCGGTTATTCAGAGGGCTTTTGATCATACCCGTGTATCCGGTCAGGACTCAGTTACCAATAAGGGGCGAATTGTCAGTATCTCAACCTGTCCTCTGGGTGAGGGTGTACCCGGCCAGATTGTCTTATTACAGGATGTGACAGAAAAACGCCAGATGCAGGCACGCTATGATCAGCAATCACGACTGGCTTCCATGGGACAGATGGCGGCACAACTGGCGCATCAGATCCGTACTCCCATTTCAGCTGCTTTACTCTATGCCTCTCATTTAAAATCACCTCAACTGGAGGAAGCAAAACGTCTGCGTTTTGCTGACAAAATACTGACCCGTATTCAGAGCTTGGAACAGCTTATTAACGATATGCTGCTGTTTTCCCGCAGCGGTATGGAAAACCGGGAAAGCATAGCTGTAACCCAGTTATTAGATGAGTTGCATCAGTCACTTGATATTTCGAATGAAAAATAGACTGTTCATATTGACTTTAAGTACCTTCCTGAAGATGTATTTTTTATTTCCGGTAATCGTCACCTGTTGATCAGTGGTTTGAATAATTTAATTACTAATGTGGTATATGCCACTCCTTTAGAGGGCACAGTCAGTATCAGGATTGAACAGCCGGTGGCTGGTACCCTTGATTTTGTTATTCAGGATATGGGTAAAGGAATAAGTGAAGAGCATATTAATAAAATTTTTCAGCCGTTTTTTACCACCAAGGAACATGCTACCGGCCTGGGCCTGGTCGTAGTTAAGGCCATTGCTAATGCCCATGATGGTGAATTATGGCTGGATAGTACAGGAATAGAGGGCAGTGTGTTCAGAATGCGTCTGCCGGTACAGATCCAGTCCCTGAGTCCGTCAGAACAAAAACAGAATAAATATAAGGAATCAGTCTAATGAATGATATGAATATGATCCTGAAAAAGAATGATCCCCAGACGCCGCTGATTCTGGTGGTTGAAGATGATGATGCATTGCGTGAAGCCTTGTGCGATACCCTAGAAATGGCCGGATACAATATTATTGAAGCCGATAACGGACGTACAGCTCTGGATTACCTGGCTCAGGATGTTATGCGACAGATAGATATTGTGATAAGTGATGTGCAGATGCCCAAAATGGATGGTCATCAGTTATTAAAACAGCTCAAGCGTCAATATGATTTACCCGTTCTATTAATGACGGCTTACGGCACTATCAGCAAGGCTATTGAAGCGATGAAAGACGGGGCCGTGGACTATCTGGTCAAACCTTTTGAGGCGGAAGTGCTGGTGTCTGTGGTCAATCCTTATATCGGTAAAACAGTTGAAGATCATCAAATGATTGCAGAATCCCTGTCTATGCAGAAAATTTGTCAGCTGGCTAAAAAAGTAGCTGCCAGTGATACCACAATAATGATTGGCGGCAGCAGCGGAACCGGTAAAGAAGTACTGGCACGTTTTATACATAAGCATTCAACCCGGGCCGGTAAGCCATTTGTGGCTATTAACTGTGCGGCCATCCCTGAAAATATGCTTGAAGCCACCCTGTTCGGCTATGAAAAGGGGGCTTTTACTGGAGCCTATAAGGCTTCAGCAGGCAAGTTTGAGCAGGCTCAGGGCGGTACTCCGCTGCTGGATGAAATCTCCGAAATGGATCTGGGTCTGCAGGCTAAACTATTGCGGGTACTGCAGGAAAAAGAAGTGGAACGTCTGGGTGGTCAGGAACTGATCCCGCTGGATGTCAGGGTGCTTGCGACATCTAACCGCAATATGCTCCAGCAGGTTCAGGAACATAAATTCAGGGAAGATCTGTTTTATCGTTTAAATGTTTTTCCTATTAATCTGGCGGATTTAAAAGACCGTAAAGAAGATATTATTCCGCTGGCACAGCATATTATCAATAAAATTGCCAAACAGAATGCCTGTGAAATCCCTCAGATATCTCCCGAAGCTGAACAGAAATTACTGAATCATTCCTGGCCGGGAAATATCCGGGAACTGGATAATGTACTGCAAAGAGCCTTTATTCTGCATATTGACCATGTGATCACTCCGGATGATTTATCTATGGAAGTTATTCCTGCGGGTTCGATAGAACAGGCTTTTGTAGCTGAAAGCATTATGGCTAAGCCTGAATCCGGGGCAACTATTGCCAGTGCCACACCGGTTGCATCAGGTGATGAAAGCGTATCCAGCTTAAATGATGAATTAAAAAACCGGGAATTTAATAAAATTCTGGAAATTTTGCACACCACTATGGGTAACCGGAAAATGGCAGCGGAGAAACTGGGGATCAGTCAGAGAACTCTGCGTTACAAGCTGGCCAAAATGCGTGAGCACGGAATTACCGTTCCTGGTGGATTTGGCGCGAAAACTGCTTAACAAATCAATAGAGATTGAAAAAGCAAAAAAATTAACACTATTTACAGATTAAGGAAAAACCATGAGTAATGATATCAATATGTCCAGTATGCTATTGCAGATGCGTTCTATGAGCGACATGGCATCCTCAGGTGTTACTCCTTTACAGCTAAATAATGAGGGCTTGCCGGGAGCGGCTGAGGCGGTCGGAGTTAGAACCGGTGACGCTGGCAAGGTTGAATTCAGCAGCTTGGTTAAATCAGCAGTACAGCAGGTCAATGCAATTCAGGATCAGTCCAGCAGTTTAAAAAATGACTTTGTTTCAGGCAAAGAAGGTGTGGATCTGGTGCAGGTAATGATTGCTTCAGAAAAATCCAGTGTCGCTTTTGGTGCCATGGTGGAAGTCAGAAACAAATTATTAAAACCCTATGATGAAGTTAAAAATATTCGGGTTTAATAGCAGGTCCTAAGTCGGGGATGGAGTAACAGGTAATGGCAGAAGAGACAAAAACCAGCAGTAATAATACCATGCTGGCCTTACAGAATATTAGTGAATACCCATTATTACAACAACTGGGATTACTGGTTGGACTGGCCGCCAGTGTGGCTTTAGGTGTTGCAATAGTATTCTGGGCACAGTCGCCCAATTATACCAGTCTTTATAAGGATCTGCCTGATACGGAATTAACTCAGATTGCGGACTCATTGAAACAGTCAGGTATTAAGTATAAGCTTACTGCGGGTGGGATTTTGGTGCCGGTTGATGATGTAGACAAGGCCAGAATGCAACTGGCGGCCCAGGGACTGCCAAATATCAGACCAGAAGGTTTTGATATTCTTAACCAGGAACAGAGTTTTGGCACCAGTCAGTTTATCCAGGTGGCACGTTATCAGTATGCCCTGGAAGAGGAACTTTCTCGTTCAATCAGTGCCTTAAGAAATGTTAAATCGGCTAGGGTACATCTGGCGATTCCCAAAGGATCCGTTTTTGTCCGTAACCGCAAAAAGCCCAGTGCTTCAGTGGTGGTTAATCTGTATTCCGGGCATCGTATCAGTGACGAACAGATTTCAGCCATTACCTATATGGTCGCCTCCAGTGTGCCAAATCTGCTGGTTGAAGATGTTAGTGTGGTGGATCAGATGGGACGTCTGTTAACGGATAAGGATGATAAACAGGCAATGCTTAATTCTGAGCAGCTGGAATACGCCAATAAAGTTGAACAGAATTATATTGACCGAGTCAGTAATATACTAACCCCATTTTTAGGACGCCAGGGATTTAAGGCTCAGGTCAGTGCTGAACTGGATTTTACCCGTATAGAAAAAACTTCGGAAATGTATAATCCGGATGTAGAAGCTATCCGTAGCAAACAGCAGTTAATAGAACGGGTATCAGGCAATGGTGATGCCGGAGTCCCCGGTGCCTTATCCAATCAACCTCCGGGTGGCGCGATTGCGCCTGAAAATGCCGGAACCGCTGGTATTGGAGGTACGGAGGGTGAGTCTGCAGGAATCTTTAAAAATAAGGAAAGTACTACTCAGAATTTTGAACTGGATAAAACCATCAGCCACACCCGACTGTCAACCGGTACAGTTAAGCGGCTTTCCATTGCAGTGGTGGTTGATGATAAAAAAACAGTGGCAGAAGATGGTACTATAAGTACCACATCGCGAAATGAAGAAGAGCTGAAGCGGATCACCGAACTGGTCAAACAGGCTGTTGGCTTTAATGCCCAGAGAGGGGATAGTGTTAATATCATTAATGCCGGCTTTGTTGAAGCTGAGCAAATAGAAGCCCTGCCGGAAATACCCGTCTGGGAGCAGGCCTGGTTTATGCCGCTGGTTAAACAGGTATTGGCAGCTCTGGTGGTACTGTATATAATTTTTGGAGTCATTAAACCGGTGTTTAAAAACCTTTCCAGGCCGCATAAAGAAGTTGTCGGCGTTGAAGGAGAGGGCGTTGCCGGAGCGGCGGGTGCAGCTGGGCAGGCGGCTCTGGAAGGTGGAGTCGGTGGAGAAATGGGTGAAGAAGCGGCCGATGCCCTGCCCAAACCGCCGGATGATTATGAAGTCCAGTTAGCCGCCGCCCGAAAACTGGTGGTTGAAGATCCAAAAATTGCTGCTCAGGTCGTAAAAAACTGGCTGGCAGCCTAGACTGAAGCTATTAGTGAAACGATAAACGGCCTACAAGCCGAAAACAGACAGATAAATATTTGAGATTGTAAATATGGCCGATGAAAAACAACAGGATTCTGAGGATCTGGAAGGGAACAAACAGGCGGCAGTCTTTTTAATGTCTGTCGGTGAAGAAGAAGCCTCTGAAGTACTCAAGCACCTGGGACCTAAAGAGGTACAGAGTATTGGTGAGGCCATGGCCACAATTAAAAATGTGGATAAGGATATGGCTACTGGTGTCCTGCAGAATTTTAATACCATCGTTGGTGGACAGACCGGGTTGGGTATGGGGTCAGAAGATTATCTGCGCAATGTCCTGAATAAAGCCTTGGGTAAAGATAAAGCCGGTGGTGTTATTGACCGTATTTTACTGGGACACCAGTCCAAAGGGCTGGAAGCACTTAAATGGATGGAGCCGCGTTCTATTGCAGAAGTGATTCGTCTTGAGCATCCCCAGATTATTGCCATTGTACTTTCCTACCTGGAAGCGGATCAAGCCGGTCAGGTGCTCTCTCACCTGCCGGAAAATACCCGTGCTGATATTATGATGCGTATTGCCAGTCTGGATGCGATACAGCCGGCAGCCCTGTTTGAACTGGATGAGATTTTGGAAAAACAGTTTGCCGGTAATGAAGGCAATATCCGTTCCTCCAGTGTCGGAGGTATTAAAACGGCTGCGGATATTCTTAACTTTGTGGACGGTACTGCTGAAGCCGCTATTATGGAAGGCATCAAGAGTGTTGATGAAGATCTGGGGCAGGAAATTGAAGACAGCATGTTTGTCTTTGACAACCTGGCCGAAGTGGATGATCGGGGTATTCAGGCACTATTGCGTGAAGTTTCCTCCGATATCCTTATTGTGGCGCTTAAAGGTGCTGATGAAGCCGTTAAAGAGAAAATTCTTAAAAACATGTCCAAACGCTGCGTGATGATCTGGAAGCCAGTGGTCCTGTTAAACTCAGTGAAGTGGAAGATGCGCAGCGTGAAATTCTCAGTGTGGCAAGACGTATGGCTGAAGCCGGTGATATAGCTCTGGGTTCAGGCGGTGATGAATATGTCTGATCGTCCGGGCAGCCGGGTTATCAGGGGGGGATGAGCAGACTGTTTATGAGCGCTATGAATTACCTAATGTAAAATCCCGCCAGCAGAAAGAAAATGAACAGGCTGGTCTGGTGACGGCGGCTCAACTGGAAGCTCTGCAGAAACAGGCTTATGATGAAGGCTTTCAACAGGGTAAGGATGAAGGTTATCAGCAGGGTCTGGAACTGGGAAAGCAGGAGGGACATGCTCAGGGACTGGTTGAAGGTCAGGAAGAAGTCCAGCAGATCATTAAACGTTTTGAACAGATCATTAAGTTCCTCAGTGAGCCGGTAGAACAAGTGAACCTGGAAGTAGAAGAAGAATTACTGCTGCTGGCCATGGCAACCGCCAAACAGATCATTCGGCGGGAAATCAATGCCGATCCTGGTCAGATCATTGCTGTTATTAAAGAAGGTATTGCGGCCTTACCTTCAGGGGCCAGCAAAATCAAGGTGTATCTGCATCCTGCAGATGCAGAAATTGCCCGTGAAAACCTGAAATTATCTGCTGAAGCACATTCTGAAAACGGTACAGAAGATGATAAACCTCTCTGGATGGTGATTGATGAACCGGTATTAACCAGGGGAGGCTGTCGTATTGAGTCCGAATCTTCTCTGATTGATGCCACTATTGAAACCCGGGTGGCAGAAATAGCGGCTCAGATTATGGGCAGTGAGCGAACCAGTCGTCAGGAAAACTTTAATGATGATACCGAAACAGAGGCTGGAGCTGAAGATGAGTCATAAATATGGACAGTGATGCCGCATTCTTACCAGATTTTAATTCCCATTGGCTGCAGCGTCTGAAAAATGCCCGTGAAATTATAGAAACCCAGCCCGTTGGTCTGACAGTAGAAGGGCGTCTGACACGTATGGTGGGGGTGACACTGGAAGCGGTCGGTTGCCAGTCGGCTATTGCTGGACGCTGTCTGGTTGAATGTGTGGATAAACAGCTGATTGAAACTGAGGTGGTGGGTTTTTCAGGTGACAAACTCTATCTGATGCCGACCACCGGGATAAACGGTATTTTACCCAATGCCCGGGTTATTCCAACCAGCAGTACCTATCAGGTTCCAGTGGGAAGTACCTTACTAGGAAGGGTTATTGATGGTTCCGGTAATCCCCTGGATGGTAAAGGCCCTCTAAAAAATACCCATACAGCACCGCTCAGTGCGGAAACCATGAACCCCCTGTCCAGGGAACCCATCAGTACACCAATGGATGTTGGAGTCAGAGCGATTAATGCTCTGCTGACTGTAGGGCGTGGTCAGCGCATGGGCCTGTTTGTCGGCAGTGGTGTGGGTAAAAGTGTACTGCTGGGCATGATGACCAAATTCAGTAATGCGGATGTTATTGTAGTCGGGCTGATTGGAGAACGTGGACAGGAAGTTAAGGAATTCATTGAAAATATACTGGGACCTGAAGGTATGGTACGCTCCGTGGTGGTGGCGGTTCCAGCGGATCAGTCACCCGTTATGCGTCTGCACGGCGCACAGGTTGCCACCAGTATTGCTGAAGATTTCAGAGATCAGGGTAAGCATGTGTTATTACTGATGGATTCCCTGACCCGCTTTGCTCAGGCTCAGCGTGAAATTGCCCTAGCTATTGGTGAACCGCCAACTACCAAAGGCTATCCGCCTTCCGTATTTGCCCGTCTGCCGGCACTGGTAGAACGCGCCGGTAATGGTGAACAGGGCGGAGGTTCCATTACTGCTTTTTATACCGTGCTTACCGAGGGAGATGATCAGCAGGATCCTATTGCCGATGCGGCCCGGGCCATTCTGGATGGTCATATTGTATTATCCAGAGAACTGGCAGAAATGGGTCATTATCCGGCCATTGATATAGAAGCCTCTATCAGCAGGGTGATGTCAGAAATAGCTGATGAAGAACACCTTGAATATGCCCGACGTTTTAAACAGATTTTTTCAACTTATCAACAAAACCGTGATTTAATTAATGTTGGTGCCTATACTTATGGTACAGACAGAAATATAGATGAAGCTATAGAGCTACAGCCCTCTTTAATGGACTTTTTACAACAGGGTATGAATACCGCAGTGGATCTGCAAGCCAGCCTGCACGACCTGGAGGTTGTAATGACACAACCCACACAACAACAGCAAATTATAAACAACCAGCCGGCCGTAACCCCGGGTGCAGCATCCGCCAATGCCTATAAACAACAATGAACTGTTAACTAAAACCTGACCCATGCCTAAACCTAAATCTCAGAGAATGCGACCTGTCAACTGGCTTGCTGACAAACAGGAACAGCAGTCCGCCATTATCTTTTCCCAGTGCCAGGCCAGAGTTTGGGAACTGGAACAGCAGCTCAAAAAACTGTATCAATACAGAGATGGCTATAATCAGCAAATGCTGGAACAGTCACAGCAGGGAATGGGCAGCTATCGCCTGCAGGACACCCTGATGTTTATGAACAACCTGAACCAGAGTATCGAAACCATTCTCAACCAGATCCAGAAACAGAAAGAGCTATGCATAGAGAAACGGGAAACCTGGATGAACATGCATAATAAAAAAAGAATCTATAACAAGGTCACAGAAAAATACCTATACGAAGAACAACAACAAAAAAACAAACAGGAACAAAAAAACCTCGATGAACACAACCAGAACCTATACCACAGAAAAAACACCAAACTATAACTTGTAGTAGTTCCGACCTGATCTGACAGTCGGCTTGACTTAGTGAGAGTTTCCCGTTTTGATTAAAGGTGTGAATCTTTATAACAAAACAAAAGGAGACTCTCATGTTTTATACTAACAAT
>JBHNNM010000080.1:0-9091 GCA_048563625.1 Gammaproteobacteria bacterium
TATTTATAATACAGATGGGGGTAAAAACAGCAATGACAATATTTAATACCACACCAGCACATCAGCCACCTGCAGTAGCCGGTATGTTTTATCCTGGCCCCGCCAGTGAACTGGAGCGATCAGTAGAACTTTATCTGCAACAGGCTCCTGTTGAACCACTGTCTAAACGGCCTAAAGCTATGATAGTGCCACATGCGGGTTATATTTATTCCGCACCAGTAGCCGCCAGTGCTTATAAACTATTACAGCCTTTTGCTGATGAAATTTCCCAGGTGGTCCTGTTGGGTCCCTCTCACAGGGTTCCTTTTACCGGCATTGCCAGTTGTTCTGCCGAAGCTTTTGATACACCCTTAGGCGCTATTCCACTAAACCGGAGCAGCATTGACAGGGTCAATCAGCTGCCGTTTGTTCTGCCATACGATGAAGCTCACCAACAGGAACATAGCCTGGAAGTACAGCTGCCCTTTTTACAGAAAGTACCGTCTAATTTCACCCTGGTACCACTGGTTATCGGCCATGCCAGTGATGAACAGGTGGATCAGTTAATTGAATACCTGTGGGATGAACCGGGTACCCTGTTTCTGATCAGCTCGGATTTAAGCCATTACCTGGATTATGATACCGCCAGGCAATACGACTTTGCCACCATGAAGGCCATTGAACAGCTGGAACCACAGAAAATTCATTATGAACAGGCCTGCGGCCGCACCGGCATTGCCGGGTTATTACTGGCGGCTAAAAATCATCATTTAAAGGTTAAAACCCTGGATATTCGTAACTCGGGGGATACGGCAGGCAGTAAGGATCAGGTTGTGGGGTATGGGAGTTGGGTGTTTGTTTAAGAGCGAGCGTTCAGCGTTCAGAAAGAGCATAGATAGAGAGGTGGGTGATGTTAAGTGATGGGGACAGGAAGGTTTTGAAGGAGGTGGCTCGGCGGTCGATTTGAATGGGCTGGAGTTTCATCGGCCATTAGATGTGAATGTTGGAGATTATTCTGATAGTTTGCGGCAGGAGCGGGCTACGTTTGTGACTTTGAATATTGATGGTAATCTGCGCGGGTGTATTGGTACGCTGGAGGCTTATCGGCCGTTGGTGGAAGATATTGCGCATAATGCTTATGCGGCGGCGTTTTCTGATCCGCGGTTTCCTCCAGTGGGTCCGGCTGAGTATGAACAGCTGGATTACCATATTTCGGTACTCAGTGACACCAGCCCGATGCAGTTTGATTCTGAGGCTGATTTACTGAGCCAGATCCGTCCCGGTATTGACGGTCTGGTGCTTGAGGACAATGGTTATAGAGGTACCTTTCTGCCCTCGGTCTGGGAACAGTTGCCAGAGAGGGAAGCCTTTCTGGCTCATCTTAAGCAGAAGGCCGGCTTACCGGCCAGTTACTGGAGTGATACCTTAAAGGTCAGTCGCTATACGGTGGAAAGTTTTTAGTCCAGCTCCATAACGCCGTCCATTTCCACCCCGGCATTTTTAGGTAAAGAGGCCACACCAATGGCCGCACGGGCTGGATAGGGCTGGCTAAAATAACGGGCCATGACTTCATTAACCAGTGGGAAGTGGTTTAAATCGGTCAGGAAAATATTCAGTTTTACAATATCACTTAGATCGCCGCCGGCGGCTCTGGCCACTGCAGTCAGGTTTTCAAAAACCCGGACAATCTGTGCTTCCATATCACCCTCTACCATTTCCATGGATTCCGGTATCAGTGGTATCTGCCCGGACAGGTACACAGTAGTGCCGACTTTAACGGCCTGTGAATAAGTGCCAATGGCCTGAGGGGCCTGATCGGTTGCAATAATTTCTTTTACCAAGGGTTGCTCCTTTTTTGAATATTTAAAACTATTATTTAAACCTATAAAAACAATGACCGACCACCATCCACGGCAATGGTCTGACCGGAAATATAGTCGGCACTGGCCGCCAGAAACAGCACCGTGCGGGCAATGTCTTCCGCACTGCCCTTACGCTTTAAATAAGTGCGTGAAACAATACGCTGCTTGGTGACTTCATCCATTTCCTGAGTCGGCCACATAATAGCACCGGGTGCTACCCCGTTAACCCGGACTTCCGGACCCAGTTCAAAGGCTAGGGTTTTAACCAGCATGCCTAGGCCGGCCTTGGCCATATTGTAAACGCTATGGCCTTCCATAGGTCGTTCGGCATGGATGTCGACAATATTGATAATACAGCCCTGCTGCTTTTTCAGGTGCGGTGCAGCCGCCTGGGACAGGAAAAACGGTGCTTTCATATTACTGCCCACCAGGTCATCCCAGTGCTGTTCAGTCACCTTGCCTATGGGGGTTGGGTAAAAGCTGGAAGCATTATTAACCAGCACATCCAGACGTCCCCACTGTTCCAGAGCCTGCTTGATAATCACCGGCAGGCTGTCAATATCCAGTAAGTCCGCCTGGATCAGAATAACTGAGCTTTCCCGAACCGCATTAAGCTCTTCCTGCAAGATCAGGGCCGGTTGCCTGGAATTGCGGTAATGTATCACCAGGTTAGCTCCGGCCGCATGTAAAAACCGGGCTGTCATAGCCCCGACTCTTTGTGCTCCGCCGGTGATCAACACAACCTGTCCACTCAGGTCATTTTGCAGCATTTCTTGGCTAATTTGCATTTTACTGGACTCAATTGATTTCCAAAGTTCTGTCAAATTGGATATTAGCAGATAAGTACCGCATAATATAGCGCATTTAACTCGTCATAAAATCCTAAAATTTACATATTAACTGATTATGCCTACTGACCCACCCCGTTCCAGCAAGAAAGCCAGCGATACCTTTCCACAACCTTCTGCTGAAGCTATTACCCATAGTAATAAAGTAAAGGAATGGATTATTGCGGCCATCGAGTCTGCCGGCGGTAAAATCAGTTTTGCGGATTATATGAACCTGGCCCTGTATGCACCGGGACTGGGCTATTATAGTGCCGGGCTCAAAAAATTTGGCCGCTTGGGTGATTTTATTACGGCCCCTGAGATCTCTCCCCTGTTTTCCCAGTGTCTGGCCATTCAGTGCCATCATATTATGCAGCAGAGCGGACTGAATACTCTGCTGGAAATGGGTGCCGGCTCCGGGATTATGGCTATTGATATTATGCAGGAACTGGAACGGCAGGACAGTCTGCCTGAGCAATATCTGATCCTGGAGCTTAGTGCCGACCTTCGGGATCGTCAACAAAAAGCCATTGAGGATAAAATACCTCACCTGGCCAGTCGTTTTAACTGGCTGGATCAACTGCCTGCCAGCCCCTTTAACGGCATTGTTATTGCCAATGAACTGCTTGATGCCTTGCCTGTTCATCTGCTCAGGCTGTCAGGCACACAAAGTTTTGAGCGTTTTGTGGTACTGGATAAAAAACAGCAGTTTATCTGGCAGGATCAAAGTATTGAGGAGCCCCGCCTGAATGTTATTGCTAATGAAATCCGGGATATCCACCTGTCCATACAGGCTCTGAATGATAAACCGGGGCGGGATTATATTACTGAAGTGAATTTACTGGCCATGGACTGGATCGGCAGCATTGCCGATATTATGGAGCAGGGGGCCATATTACTGGTGGACTACGGTTATACGGCCCGGGAATATTATCACCCACAGCGCTTTATGGGCACATTAATGTGTCATTATCAGCATCATCGTCATGATGATCCCTTTTATCTCCCGGGCATGCAGGACATTACGGCCCATGTTAATTTCAGTCACATTGCCCGTAGTGCCGAAGCTGCTGGTCTGACACTTTATGGTTTTACTACCCAGGCGCATTTTTTAATGGCCGGCGGCCTGGTGGAACTGACCCGCGATCTGGATCCGGATGATGTCGTACATTTTACCGAAACTGCCCGGCAGATAAAAATGCTGACCCTGCCTGAAAAAATGGGCGAACTGTTTAAAGTCATTTTACTTGCCAAAGGGAAACCGCTATCATTACCGGCATTTCAATTTCAGGATTTCAGTCAGTGGCTGTAAGAATAAGGTAATAAATGGATACTTTTCAGATTGTTGTACTGGCTCTGGTTCAGGGACTGACCGAGTTTTTACCGATTTCCAGTTCAGCTCATCTTATTCTGGTTCCCAAATTGTTCGGCTGGCAGGATCAGGGGCTGTCCATTGATGTGGCCGCTCATTTTGGTACCCTGCTGGCCATTTTATGGTATTTTCGCCAAGATCTGCATCCTCTGTTTTCAGAGTGGAACCGTTCAATTCGTTTACGTAAAACTACTGGAGACTCGGTACTGGCCTGGGGTGTTCTTATTGGTACCCTACCGGCTGCCATTGCCGGTTATTTTCTGGACGATTATAGTGAACAACTGCGCAACCCCTTAATTATCGCCTCTACCACGCTGATATTTGGTCTACTATTGTGGTATGCCGATGCTTCTGCACAAAGCAAATTACGCCAGATGCAGAAACTGGATGCCGGAGCACAACAGAAAAGTGAACATCAGCTTGACCTGAAAATGATCCTCTTTATTGGTTTTTCTCAGGCCATTTCGCTTATCCCCGGCACGTCCCGTTCCGGTATTACCATTACCGCCGGTTTATTAATGGGCATGAGCCGCAAGGCTGCTGCACGTTTTTCGTTTTTATTATCCATTCCCATTATCCTCGCGGCCAGCCTGCTGAAAACTCTGGATTTAAGTGCTTCCCCGGTACATATTGACTGGTTCGATGTGATGTTAGTAACCACCCTGTCAGCAGTCAGCGCTTACCTGTGTATTTATTACTTTATCCGCCTGCTGGACAGTGTCGGCATGATGCCGTTTATTATCTACCGTTTCTTTCTTGGTGCGGTACTGCTCTGGGTCTTTTTATAAAAGCTATGCATTACCGAGGTTTCTGGTTACTGCTGGGCTGGCTATATGTATTACTGCTGTTATACGGCTCTTTAATCCGGGTGCCGGACATTAACACATACATTGATCACACCGATAAGCTCATACATTTTTTATTATATTTTTTACTGGCCGGCTGGTTTGTACAGCTATACAGCCGCCTGTCTCAGCGTATCGTTATTTTAGGCAGTACTATTTTACTGGGTATAATTATTGAGTTTTTACAGGGGCTGACCGCTTACCGAAGTTTTGATATGCTGGATGCCCTGGCAAACAGTATTGGGGCCATAAGCGCTTTTTTACTGGCAGGTACTTCACTGGCATTACTACTGAAACGTTTTGATAATTGGCTTTATCAGCGGAGAAACTATTAAAAGAATTGCAACAATACTTCGTTACGGGTTCCCACACAGAAGCATGAGTACCTGATAAAACCTGTTGTAACTTTTGTACTTATTATTGTTCCTGTTGCCGTAATTGCCTGACTGCAGCAATACGTTTAAGCCTGAGCTGCTCAGCAATTTCCGGCCCTTTATAACCCTGCTCGACAATCGCTTTTGGACTGACCTGTGCAGCAGCCTGAAAAAAATCTCTGAACAGCCGGGTTTTATCATCCGGCAAATCCTCATAACCGGAACGGCCTCTGGAATCTGCTTCACAGGCCAGTAAAAACTGTTCAAAGCGTTCCGGACGTCGAAAAGCATCCAGTCGAGATAATAAATCCACAATGGTAGAGGGTTTCAGTTCTTCAATACGGTGGTAATTTAAATGAAACTCGGTCACCAACAGGGCCAGGGCACGAAACTCATTAGGCACTTTTAAACGCTGACAGAGCTGTTCCATCAGCGGTACGCCTCTGGCTTCATGGGCAATATGCTTAGGCCATTGTTCCCTGGGCGTTATGCCCTTGCCCAGATCATGCACCAGCGCAGCAAAACGTACTGTCGCCTTATCAGACAAACGCTCTGCCTGTTCCAGCACCATCATGGTATGAATACCGGTATCAATTTCCGGATGCCATTGTTTTGACTGAGGCACACCAAACAGGCGATCCACTTCGGGAAACAATCTGGCCAGGGCACCACACTGGCACAGCACTTCAAAAAAGATCCTGGGATGATGATCACTGAGGGCTTTTTCCACTTCCTGCCAGACCCGTTCCGCAACCAGTGCCTCCATTTCATCATGTTCCACCAGACACTGCATCATGGCTATGGTTTCATCAGCAATAGTAAAGCCATAATCCGCATAACGGGCCGCAAAACGGGCCACCCGCAATACCCGTAACGGATCTTCCACAAAGGAGGGAGAAACATGGCGTAAAACCCGATCTTTAATATCCTGCACACCATGATAAGGATCGTATAAATTGCCCTGCTCATCTTCTGCAATAGCATTAATGGTTAAGTCACGGCGGATCAGATCTTCTTCCAGGGTAACCTCTTTATCGGCATGAAAAGCAAAGCCATGGTAGCCTTTGCCGGTTTTACGCTCGGTACGAGCCAGGGCATATTCTTCGTGGGTCTCAGGATGCAGAAAGACCGGAAAATCTTTACCTACGGGCGTAAAGCCACGCTCCAACATCTCATCCACTGAGGCGCCCACAACCACATAATCGTGATCCACAACTTTACGCTTTAATAGTTTATCCCGGACGGCACCGCCCACTTTATAGATTTGCATTATTTTTTATTCAGGATCCGCTTAATATTGGCTGTGATCCTATGTGAAACTGGCTGGAATTTCTATAAAAACAGGAATTATTCGGTGAGTTTCACAAAAGCGCAGGCATCCTGCCCGCGCACCTAGGGTATGAAGTTCAGGCAATATCATTAAGATCGCACTAACGTCCAGCCTTTCTTCTTAATTCATCCATCTGCCCGGCAAAGTCTCCGCCTGCCAGGTATAAAGGCACAACACTGTCCAGACTGTGCAGTGACAGCTCTAATACTTCCGCAGCCTGGTTATTCTTGCAAATACTGTCCAGTTTCATACTGTTAAAATTATCTCGGGTAATAGGAGAACCGGGGATCAGGTTCATCATGGCCACCAGCGGACTGGAAAAAAAGCGGTTCAGCGGAATGATTATACTTTTACTGCCCGTCTGTTTAGCCGTGTACTTTACCAGTTCTTTCAGAGTATAGACTTCCGGGCCGCATAACTCGTAATTTTTACCATAGGTTTCAGACTTATGAATACTGTTTATAAATGCATCGACAACATCCCCGACATAAACCGGTGCAAAACGGGTTACGGCACTGGTCAGGGGAAATACCGGTAACAGGCTCAACAGGGAGGCAAACATATTAAAAAAGTTATCACCGGGACCGAAAATAACCGAAGGGGCAAAACTGGTGACCTGCAGACCTTCAGTAGTTAGTACCAGTTTCTGTGCTTTTCCCTTGGTACGTAAATACTCACTTGGGCCGTTTTCATCGGCATTCAGGGCACTCATATGCAGCAAGCGGGGTGTTTCTATAGAGCGGGCCGCTTCCGCGACTCTTCGCGTCACTTCAACATGCGCTTTTTCAAAGGTATTAACAACCTGCGGATTTAGAATACCGGCCAGGTTTATAACCACATCGTAGCCGTCCAGCTGACGCTCAAGTATTTTTTTACCAAAAAAATCAATGCTGATCAGTTTAACTGACGGCAGGGTGAGCAAGTGCCTGTGGCGTTCGGGGTGACGGGTAATTACTTTTACGCTGTGACCCAGTGTCACCAGTTTATTAATCAGATGGGTTCCAACAAACCCCGTGCCTCCAATGATACAGATATTCACTGACTTAACCCTCTCCAGTTTTAGCTTCCTGTTAACTTGTTTGTATTTTTAATAATTACAGGAAACTTTTATATAATTATTAGTAGTTGCTTATATTGTAATACTTTTTTAACAAAAATATCAATCCGTTATTACCCTAAGGGAAGGCTTTTGATTACAATAGCAGTACTTAACAGCTTATCGGATTGCTATGCAAACTATTTCATTCAGCCTTTCCCGCTTCCCTCGAATTGAGTTTGCTGCCGGGAAAATTCAGTTGTTACCGGAAAAAATTGCTTTATACGGCCACCGTGTACTGATTATTACCGGACAGCACTCCTTTTACGGCTCTCCCGCCTGGAAAGAACTGACCGTGCAACTGGAAAGTTCAGCCATACAGTGGTTTCACAGCCGTATTTCCGGTGAACCCTCACCTGAATATATTGACCGTACCGTACAGGAATTCCATAAGCAGAATATTAACTGTGTCGTGGCCATTGGCGGCGGTAGCGCCCTGGATGCCGGTAAAGCCATTAGCGGCCTGCTGATAACGGGCGATTCAGTAATGAATTATCTGGAAGGGGTGGGTGCCGGTAAAACCTATAGCGGCCCGGCAGTCCCCTTTATCGCCCTGCCCACCACCGCCGGTACCGGCAGTGAGGCCACCAAAAATGCGGTATTAAGCCATATTGCCAAAGACGGCTATAAAAAATCATTTCGGGATGAACAGCTGATCCCGCAATACGCTATTGTGGATCCGGATCTGTTAATCAGCTGCCCCAAATCCCTGATTGCCGCCAACGGCATGGATGCCCTGACTCAGTTACTGGAATCCTATCTGTCCACCAGAGCCAACCCTCTGACCGATGCTCTGGCTCTGAGCGGTCTGGAGAGAGTTCGTGACAGCCTGCTGCTCTGGTATCAGAGCACTTCTGAAGAGAGCCTTCAGCCAGAACTCACTCTGGCCCGCTCCAATATAGCTTATGCCGCATTATTATCCGGCATTACCCTGGCCCAAGTCGGGCTGGGCAGTGTACACGGACTGGCTTCTCCCCTGGGTGTTTTTTTTCCCATTCCCCATGGGGTAGCCTGCGGCACTGTACTGACTGAAGCGGTACGCATTAATATTCAGGCCATGCAGGAACGGGAACCGGACAATATCGGCCTGAGGAAATATGCTCATATTGGGCGTCTGTTAAGCAAAAAGCCGCAACTGAGTGATTCAGAGGCACTACAGGCCTTAGTGGATTTTCTGTCTGACTGGAACCGTAAAATGACCATTGCCCCATTATCTGAATTTGGGATCAGTGAACAGGATATCCCCCGACTGGTAGCCAATATCAGCCCCAGCAGTATGCAGAGCAATCCCATTATTCTGACCCAGGAAGAAAAAGAAGCCCTAGTTCGTAATTGTTTATGATTAGCAACTAAATAGCTGATCCTAAAAGGTGTCCACCCCTATAACCTTATTCTGTTGAATTTCA
>JBHNNM010000081.1:0-9023 GCA_048563625.1 Gammaproteobacteria bacterium
GGCTCGTTTTATTGAACTGCATGAACAGCAATGGCTGCTTCTGGAAGTACTCTGTAATGAGCAACTGCATCCAGACAAAATTGCCCGGCGGCACAGCAGGCAGGCAAAAAGAAAGGCGAAACATTATAAGCCCAAAAGCTTATATGAAGAGCAGATCCTGGAGCTGCCGCCGGAACTGATTGAACAGGCCGATTTCCCTGCTCTGTACCGTGAGGTCTGTCAGCACCTTTCCCTGGCAGAAGCCCGGCGGTACAGCCCTTATCTGATAGAGCGGCTGAGTATTCTGGTGGAACAGGCACATCAGGCTTTTTACCGGCCGGTTCATGTTTATGGCGACAGCGCCCTGTCGGCTATTATTCGCTTTTTCACCTGGACCTTTCCCCGTACTGTGCGCAGTGAAACAAACTGGTTATGGCTGTCGTCCCTGCTGTTTTACGGCCCCCTGCTGGGCATGATTATTGTCATCCAGTTTCGTCCTGAATTTGTGTACAGCATCCTGTCGCCGGATTCAGTCTCCGGGATGGAGGCTATGTATGATCCGCAGGCAGAACATATCGGCCGGGAGCGGGGCTCCGGTTCAGACAGTAAAATGTTTGGTTTTTATATTTTTAATAACACCAGTATTGGCTTTCGTACTTTTGCCAGCGGCCTGCTGCTGCGTATCGGTAGTTTGTTTACCCTCTTATTTAACGGCCTGCATATTGGTGCGGTGGCCGGGCATCTGACCCACCAGGGCTACTCAGATACTTTCTGGCCGTTTGTAGTGGGGCATAGTGCTTTTGAACTCACGGCTATTGCCCTGAGCGGAGCGGCCGGTCTGAAACTGGGTTTCTCGCTGTTAATGCCGGGTCGAAAAAGCCGCTACCATGCCTTGCTGGATTCGGCAAAAATCAGTGTGCGTATTATGGGCGGTGTGGCCATTATGTTTGTTTTGGCCGCATTTATAGAAGCCTACTGGTCTTCTACCCAGTTAATCGATGCACAGATAAAATATACGGTCGGGGCTATGCTCTGGCTGCTGGTAACGGGCTATTTTGCTTTTGTCGGGCGCAGATCTGATGAATCGTCAAACCCCGCGGCTGAAACGGAACATCAAGCTGAATCGCTTACTGATAAACGTGAATTTTAATGGCCCGGTTGTATAAATAAATATGAATCCTGAAGCCCTGACCCTGGAAGTAAGACCCCGATCGCCTTAGGAATCCATGGATCTGTCAGTGCGTCTGTGTATGCAGCACTGGCGTATTCTACTGTCCGGCTGGCTGGTTACTGTACTGCCGATCTTTGTCATTATCTCTCTGCTGCTGCTGGAAACACATCCGTACTGGGCATTTATCCTGATCTGGTATTTAAAGCCGCTCTATGACCGGGTACCGCTGTTTATTCTGTCACGAGTGATTTTCTCAGAGCCACTTAACTGGCGGGATGTGCTAAAAGCCGTGCCCGGCTTTTTTAAAACCGGACTGCTGTCATCACTGACCCTGTATCGTCTGGATATGGGGCGTGCCTTTGCTCTGCCCACAGTTCAGCTGGAAGGTTTACGCGGTAAACAGAGAACCCGGAGAATGAGAACCCTGCGCCGGGGTGCAAAAAACCGGGAAGGGCTGTTATTTATCCTCTGTATTAACCTGGAGTCTTTATTGTCCTGGGGCATTATCGGTATGATCTTATTACTATTACCCACCGATCTGGCTATAAAAGGAACTGAAGTGGTGCTGGTCAATGATGAGCCACCGCTGTGGGTCAATGTTCTGTCCATGCTGATGTATTTTCTGGCCATGATGGTTATGGAAATACTTTATGAGGCTGGCGGTTTTATGCTTTATCTGAATCGCCGTACCATCCTAGAAGGCTGGGATATCGAACTGACCTTTCGCAGACTGGAGCATAAATATCAACAAAAACACAGCCGACAGAAAAACCGGCTGTCTGCCGCTCGGGCAGCGGCGGTTGTGATCCTGCTCTGCCTGATCCTGCCACTGGGCATATCCGAGCCTTTAAATGCCGCAGAAGTGCCTTATGATGATTTACGTTATGAACTTATCCTGCCGCACTGGCTGAGCATAAAACTGAAGCGGAAAAATCCACAGAAGTTATTCAGGCGGTTATGCAGGAACCGGTGTTTAACCGCTATAAAACCATCAGCCAGTTAAAATATACCGGTGATACGGATAAACAGAAAAACTCGGATGATTATAGTGATTTTATTCGTTCAATCGCTAAATTCTTTGAAATGATCGGGCAGGTGCTGGCCCGGCTGTTTGAGGCAGGTTTGTGGATCCTGCTGCTGATACTGGCGCTATTAATTATCAAATACTGGAGCCGGCTGAAAATAGCCTTTAACGGCTTTAAAAAAACGTCCACTGCAGATAAGCTGCCGGAAACCCTGTTTGGTCTGGATATCAGGGAACAGTCACTGCCTGATGATGTCCGTGCTGAAGCACTGAAACTGATCCAGTCCCGGCAATACAGAGCTGCTCTGGCTCTGTTATACCGGGCCAGTCTGGCCTATCTGGTTAGACATCATGCCCTGGAGCTACAGCCAGGAGCTACAGAAGGTGACTGTGTGCAGGTTGTGCAGCAGCATTTAAGCTCTAAACAGCAGATCAGTTATTTTATAGAACTGACCCATGCCTGGCAGTTAACTGCCTATGCTCACCGGACACTGCCGGAAGCGCAGCTAAAAAAACTGGTGACTGACGGGGCGGTATTTTTTGAGTATCTAAAACCAGAATCAGATAACAGTTCAGATGAATCCGGAGGCCATGGGCATGGGTAAAAAAATACTCTATGCCCTGCTGCTGGTGTTAACAGCTTACCTGAGCTTCTGGTTTTACCAGAATTACAGTTGGGTGGAGGAGCAGAAAGAGGTTGGTTTTCAGGGACTGGCAAAACGCAAACCGTTGCTGGCAGCCGAGTTTTTTTTGCAGAAAATGGGCGTTAGAAATAAGCTGGTAAACGGCTTGGTGGCTTTTCGTGATACCACTAATATGCACAGGGTAAGCAGTATTCTGATTGCTACAAAGCGTGAAACTCTAAATACCGAGCTGGCGGATAACCTGCTGCAATGGCTGATAGCCGGTGGCAATCTGATTGTAGAAGCGCGTTACTGTAAAGACACTAATAGTGAGTCTCGTGAAAATTATCAGGCTGAAAAAACTGTTGCCGAGCCGGACTTTGTATTCCGCTTATTGGGTTTGTGCGTAAAAAATCTGGATGATAAAACCATAAAGGCTCAGGGTGGTGAAGCCTCACCGGTAACGGCCGTATTAGCAGATTCAGAGCAGCAGACCAGTATTCAGGTGTATTTTCCCTACTGGGAAGTGCTTAAGCAATTAAAGACGGTAAAGAATTATGACTTAACCTGGAAAATTGAAGATCCGTCCGGGCCTTATCTGATGCAGTATGCCGTAGGCAAAGGCCGGATCACCGTGTTAAGTACTACGGATATTTTTACTAATGACTATATTGACCAGTATGATCATGCCCGACTGCTGCTGGAACTGGTACAGCCATCTGATCGCGAAAACAATAACTTACAAAGCACTGATATGCAAAAGAGCGTATGGCTGGTTGCCGTAGATGATATGCCTTCTTTATGGCACTGGCTGTGGCAAAATGCAGGCTATGTTATGGCCAGTCTGAGTTTGCTGTTTTTACTCTGGCTATGGCGTGCCCCCTGCGTTTCGGGCCGGTTCTTGATGATAAGCCTGTTGCCCGGCGTAAATTACTGGAGCATATTGAAGCCAGTGCCTATTACCGTTGGCATTATAAACAACTGGCCCGCCTAGTGGCTTCTGTGCAGGAAGAATTATGGGACCAGCTAATGCACCCGGTGATCCGACGTGAAAACCCCGAACAGGCCTAGGCCTTACTTGAAGACATTACCCGGATCCAACAGGCAGAAATAAAGAAAGCACTGATGCCATTAGAAAAGATCAATGAAAAAAATTTTGAACAAACCATAAAAACCCTGAACACCCTGAAGAACAGCTTATAATCACTTAACACTTAACACCCGGAACAAAAACATGACACAGGAAACCACCCCAATCAGTCAGACCATGCAGTCTGAAATTGTCAAAGCCGTCATTGGTCAGACAGATATTATTGAACAGATCATTATTGCCATGATTGCCCGTGGCCATGTTTTGCTTGAAGGGGTACCCGGTCTGGGTAAAACCCTGATGGTACAGGCTCTGGCAAAAACCTTTGCCGGTGATTTCTCCCGTATCCAGTTTACCCCGGACTTAATGCCCAGTGATGTTACAGGGCATATTTTATATGATATGAAATCAGAAAGTTTTAAAATCAGAAAAGGCCCGGTTTTTACCAACCTGTTACTAGCTGATGAAATTAACCGCGCCCCGGCTAAAACCCAGGCGGCTCTGCTGGAAGTCATGCAGGAGCAACAGGTGACTCTGGAAGGACGGTCCATGCCGGTGGGCAATCCCTTTATGGTTCTGGCAACCCAGAATCCTATTGAGCAGGAAGGGACTTATCCGTTGCCGGAGGCTCAGCTGGATCGTTTCCTGTTTAAAATCCTGATTGACTATCCTCAGGATGGGGAAGAACTGGCACTGGTGCAGCATACGACCGATCATAAAGCCGGGGACAGGCTGGATGTATCGAATGTTTCGGGCTGTGCCCGGCAGGACAGTATTTTAGCATTACAGCAGCAGGCTGCAGCTATTCAGGTGGATGAAAAGGTGATGCAGTATGCGGTTAATATTGTCCGCAGTACCCGCAAATGGCCGGGCATTGCCATCGGTTCCGGCCCACGGGGCGGGATTGGTCTGATCCGGGCCGCCCGTGCCCGTGCGGTTATCTATGACCGTGACTATATCACCCCGGATGATATTAAAGCCCTTACCCTGCCGGTTATGCGCCATCGTATTGCCCTGTCACCGGAAATGGAGCTGGAAGGGATGCACAGCGATACAATTCTGCAGAATATTCTGGACAAAGTCCCGGCACCGAGAAATTAGTCAGCTTTATTATGTTTAAATTAATCCGGCAGATTTTTACGGCTGTTTTTATTTATCTGAAGCCCAGCCGCAACCTTTTTATACTGATGATATGTCTGGCTTTGCTTGGTGTGCTGACGGCGTTCTATCCGGAGCTGGAGACAGTATGGCCTGCTCTGTCAGCGATACTGCTGGTTGTGTTGTTATGGGATGCTTCGAGGTTATATACCGTTAATCAGCTTGAAATTGAACGTGATGCGCCTGGAAAAATGTCCCTTGGCCTGTGGCATGATGTACAGTTAACTATACATTACAGAGCCGGACGTATGGGTAGTCAGCAACTGGCTATCGAAATATTTGACCACTACCCGGTACATTGTGAACTAAGGCATTTACCTGTAAAGCTGAGGATAGTATCAGGCCAATGGGCAAAAATTGACTATCAGATCAAACCGCTGCAGCGCGGCAATGAAGTATTCAGATCAGTTCAGTGTTTAGTCCATTCACCCTGGCGCTTATGGTTTAGAAACACCGCTGTCGGTGCGTCATTTTCCACCATGCTTTATCCTAACTTTGCAGCCGTCAGTCAGTATGCTCTGCTGGCTACTGAAAACCGTCTCAGCCTGTTGGGGATTAAGAAGGTACGCCGGCGCGGGGAAGGTATGGATTTTAACCAGTTGCGTGAATATCGAGAGGGGGATGCACTTAAACAGATAGACTGGAAAGCGACTGCCCGTTTACGCAAGCTGATTTCCAGAGAATATCAGGATGAAAAGGATCAGGAGGTGATTTTTCTGCTCGATTGCGGGCGCAGAATGCGTTCTCAGGATGATGAACTGTCGCATTTTGATCACAGCCTGAATGCCATGCTGTTATTATCCTGGGTTGCCCTGCACCAGGGCGATGCTGTTGGCTTCAGTACCTTCGGCTATCAGCAGGAGGAAGATGAGCTGCAGACAGAACGCTGGTTTGCCGCCAGAAAGGGTATGGCAACTCTTCCGTTATTATTAAACCGTCTCTATGATTTACAGGCCGGAACCGCCAGTCCCGATTATACCCAGGCCGCCTCACAATTATTATTAAAACAGAAAAAACGGGCTCTGGTGGTCGTACTGACCAATCTGCGTGACGTAGACAGTGATGACCTGCTCAATGCTCTGCAATTGCTTAAAACTAAACACCTGGTGATACTGGCCAGTTTGAAAGAACAGGTGCTTGATAACATAATGGAGCAGACTGTTGATGATCTGCCCGCTGCCCTGTTGTATTCAGCCACCTGTGATTATCAGCTGCAGCGAAAAAAGATGTTTGAACGGCTGACCGTGCACGGCATTAACAGCCTGGACGTGACCCCGGATAAACTGGCTATCCACCTGGTTAACCGTTATCTAGATATTAAGAGCAGCGGGGTGTTGTAGAGAAACAGGAATACTTTGTTTATCTGTTGTAGTGTCTTATGCATGGGTGATTATTTGATCCCGTCCCTGTTGTTTTCCTTATAAAGCGCCTGATCCGCACGTTGAATAATATCCTGAATATTATGATCCTGTGTTTTTTCAATTTGAGCAATACCAATACTGATACTGAAAGTCACCACAGAGTCGTCTTTTAGAACAATGCGGGTATTGCTCACTTCCTGTTTTATACGTTGTGCCAGGGATTGTACTTCACTGAGACTGGTCTGGGGTACCAGGATAATAAATTCTTCACCGCCGTAACGGGCTACAGTATCACTTTTTCTGGAAAATTCAGTTAATAAACGGGCACAACGGGCAATGACCTGATCCCCCGCCTGGTGTCCATAAACATCATTTATTTTTTTAAACTCATCTATATCCAGCATAATAATGGCTAATGCCTGCTTATAGCGCACAGCATTAAAGAATGCCTTGCTGGCGATATCAGCAAAATAACGGCGGTTATATAACTGTGTCAGGGGATCGGTAATGGCCTGCAGGGTGAGTTCTTTTTTTGCTTTTTCTAGTTCGCGGGTCTGTATTGACAGGCGTTGATTGGTTTTTATTAATTCTCTGGTGCGTTTTTGAATTTCCTGTTCAAGATAGTGCTCTGTTTTTTCCTGTTCATCAATAAGCTGTGCCTGAATTTTTATTTTTTCCTGCTGTAAATCGTAGAAGCGATTTACTAACAGCATGGAGAAAAAGATGATTTCAATAAAAGAACCGGCAATAAATGAATAGCGGGACAGCTCTGTATTTTCAATTAAACCATTAAATGTCAGTGTCATCAGGGCCATGGAGGGCATATAGATGATCAGTGCAATCAGGTAATACTGGGCTTTTAAATAGCCCTGCAGCCAGACTTTAATGGAGACAAACAATAGCAGAGTAAAGAATATGGAAGATACAATATTAAATAGCAGACTGGCGTAAGGTACTTTTAAAGCAATCAGTACTGCAAACAGCGCAAATACCAGGGCAAAGGCATTAAAAATCTGCTGCATTTTTGGCAGCCGTTCTTTCAGTTCCAGAAAGGCGCCGGAAAAAAGAACCATAAACATGACCACAATGGTACCAACTGTATGCAGCGCATCACTCCAGGGTGGCACGCCCAGGATCAGATAGCTGCCGCTGAGTACTGAAATAAAAGCCGAAAAAGCAAGAACATAGGCAATATACCAGGCGTATATACGTTCTCTGACCGCAATAAAAAGGAAACTGTTCAGAATAATAATAATAAGCAGAATACCCTGGTAAAACAGGTAAATATCATTGAGTGTAATGCGGGTAGGACGAAGGTATTCTTTTTCAGTGTACAGAAGCAGTTTACCGATATGTGCAGAAACACTGGAGCCCATAAGGTAATAAGTTTGAGAGTCTCCGGGGGCAATTGTCAGTGCAAAAGCCGGATGGGTATCGTTATAATCTCGCTGATTTAGAGGAACTGACAGGCCGTTTTTATGGCTGAACCACTGCTGTTCTTTTTTATAATGCAGATCAAACTGATCCCAGAACGGTTCGCCGAGATACAACACAAAGTGCTGATTCTGGCTATTATTATGAATAGTCAGTTTGAACCAGCTGTTACCCCCCCAGATATCCCTGAGCAAAGCGGTTGTTAATCTGTAAGGGAAAATCCTTCCGGCTGATTTCATTAATGGTGTCTTGTCCGGTTTCGTCGTACAGATAACTCAGTGTAAATGAGTCAATTGTGGTATTATCGGGCTGAATTTCAGCATCGGCCTAGGCATTGCTCCAGTGGGCATAGTTGAACAGCAAAATAACAAAAATAATAAAAAAGCGCACAATTTTCTCTGTAATCGTATATATAGATTAGAATATAGCAGAAACATAAAATTTTCCCAGTAAAGAGGATCACAAATGAAGGTTTCACTGATAGCCGCCATGGCCGAAAACCGGGTGATTGGTATTGATAATAAACTGCCCTGGAAATTACCGACGGATCTGGCCTGGTTTAAAAAAAACACCCTGAATAAACCCGTAGTGATGGGACGCAGAACCTGGGAATCTCTACCGTTTCGTCCCCTGCCGGGACGTCTGAATATTGTCATTACCGGGGATAAAAACTATCGACTGCGAAATACCCGCGGTGAGGAAGTAAAGGATAATGTTAGTCTAACTGACTCCCCGGAACAGGCAATAGCGCTGGCAGAATCCAGGCATTATGAAGAATTAATGTTTATCGGCGGTGCCAGCCTGTATGCTCAGGTACTGGATAAAGTGGATTGTATCTACCTGACTCTGGTGCATGAACAGATTCAGGGTGATGCCTGGTTTCCGGAGCTGGATTTACAGTCCTGGCAGGAGATCTTTTGTGAGTTACATGAGGCGGATAAGAATAACCCTCATCAATATTCTTTTCATATTTATTGCCGTTCTTCTGGATAAAATACTGAAAATAATTAGATGTAATTATCAGTGAATTATTTTTTATATTCCTTTTTAAATTGCAAATGTCTTATATACTTAAAAGAGAATAATATAAAGTTAAAATAAAAGTTATACAAATTTATAAGTGATTGTATTTTAATGCCATTTACAAAAAAACAGTGGCTCTTCTCCGCTCTGATGAGTGAAG
>JBHNNM010000082.1:0-9017 GCA_048563625.1 Gammaproteobacteria bacterium
AAGTGTTAAGTGTTAAGTGTTAAGTGTGGGAGATTTATTCGAAGAATTTCTGTAAATCCGGGGGCAGGGGAGCATTAAAATCATCTGCCACCCAGCCGGAGTTGCGATCCCTTCCGGCGAGGCGTTTGTTTGGGGTTTCCCTGATGGGACTGATGCGGGCAAAATCCTAGTCTGAACGAGTGATTATTAATTCTTTGCCGTTGGCAAGATGGTTAATGAGTGCGGAGAAATTGAGTTTTGCTTCGTGGGCATTAAAGCGGATAATATTTGCAGTATTCATTTCTACAATCCTTTGTTTGAAATAAAGTTGGTCGTTAATAATACCTTAAAATAATATAGGATTCCACTGATATAACTGGATTAAATAAAACGCTACAATCCGTTTTTTCTGGTTCACGCACTGGAGCAGTGGAACGAGGGGAAACACAGAGCCGTTCTTTTGAATAGTAAGGCAAGAATCTTTATAATGTTTCTTCAAAAACTTTAAAACAATTGGAGTAGGTATTGAATATTATTGTGACAGGCGGTGCAGGTTTTATCGGCTCGGCGGTGATCCGTCAGTATATTAAGGATACAGAGCATACCATTATCAATGTTGATGCCCTGACCTATGCCGGTAATCTAGAGTCTCTGCAGGCGGTTGAAAACAGCCCCCGTTATCATTTTGAACATGCTAATATTTGTGACAAAGATGCCATGGAGCGGATATTCAATCATTATCAGCCCGATGCCATTATGCACCTGGCAGCCGAATCCCATGTGGATCGTTCAATTGACGGTCCGGCGGACTTTATCCAGACCAATATTGTCGGCACCTGTAACTTACTGGAAGTAGCAAGGGCTTACTGGAATTCTTTGGCCGAAGATAAAAAAGGCAGTTTTCGATTTCACCATGTTTCCACCGATGAAGTTTATGGTGGTCTGGATGAAACCGGTTTTTTCACCGAAGAAACAGCTTACGATCCCAGCTCCCCGTATTCTGCCAGTAAGGCCTCATCTGATCACCTGGTACGAGCCTGGCACAGAACCTATGGTTTTCCGGTGGTGATTACTAATTGCTCCAATAATTACGGCAGTCACCAGTTCCCTGAAAAACTGATCCCCCTGGTTACTCTTAATGCTCTGGAAGGGAAGCCCTTGCCTATTTATGGAAACGGTATGCAGATACGAGACTGGCTGCATGTAGATGATCATGCACGTGCTCTGCGACTGGTACTGGAAACCGGTAAAGACGCTGAAACCTATAATATCGGCGGCCATAATGAAAAAACCAATCTGGAAGTAGTTAAAACTATCTGTGCCCTGCTGGATAAAATGGTTCCAGATTCACCTTATATTCCCCATGAGCAGCTTATTACCTATGTGAGTGATCGCCCCGGACATGATGTACGTTATGCTATTGATGCCGATAAAATCGAACAGCAGCTGGGCTGGACACCGGAAGAAACCTTTGAATCAGGTATTGAAAAAACCATTCAATGGTATCTGGATAATCAACAGTGGTGTCAGCATGTACGGGATGGCAGTTATCAGCGACAACGTCTGGGAACCGGTGAACAGGAGTAAACAAAAATGAAAGGTATTATTCTGGCAGGCGGCTCCGGCACCCGACTTTATCCTATTACCAGGGGGGTCAGTAAACAACTGACCCCAATTTATGATAAGCCTATGGTGTATTATCCTCTGTCGATATTGATGCTGGCCGGTATTACAGAGGTTTTAATTATTTCAACTCCACATGATCTGCCCCAGTTTGAAGCCCTGCTGGGTGACGGCTCCGATATTGGTATGCAGTTTTCCTATGCGGTACAGCCTTCTCCTGACGGGCTGGCACAGGCTTTTCTGATTGGCGAGGAATTTATTGGTGATGACAATGTCTGCCTGGTTCTAGGAGATAATATTTTTTATGGTCATGGTTTTAAGCGTATGCTGTGTCAGTCTGTAAAAAATGTAGAACAACAGAACAAGGCAACGGTATTTGGATATTATGTTAAGGATCCTGAGCGTTACGGTGTGGTGGATTTTGATGATAACGGCAATGTTCTGAGTATTGAAGAGAAACCGGAAGCCCCCAAAAGTAACCATGCCGTAGTCGGTTTGTATTTTTACCCCAATGATGTGATTGAAGTGGCAAAAGCGGTTAAACCCTCTGCACGTGGAGAGTTAGAGATCACCACGGTTAATCAGACTTATCTGGAACGGGGTGATTTAAAAGTAGAGCTGATGGGCCGGGGTTTTGCCTGGCTGGATACCGGCACCCATGAAAGTTTAATGGAAGCGTCTAATTATATCCAGGTCATTGAAAACCGTCAGGGGTTAAAAGTGGCCTGTATTGAGGAAATTGCTTTTGAAATGGGGTATATCTCCAAAGAACAGCTTATTGAACTGGCTCAGCCTCTAAAGAAAAATCAGTACGCTCAGTATCTTCTGCGCAGGGCTGAAGAGGGTATTTAGTACTATTCCCACTCGCCTGTCAGGTGATGCATTAAATCATCCACATCCAGTTCGGAAACCACCTTACCTTTAACGGAGTTGCCCGAGTCATGCACTGACTGACGGCTGCCGCTGATCAGCGGATGCCAGTCGGGCAGTTTTTTCCCCTCGGCCAGTAAGCGGTAGGCGCAACTTGAAGGCATATAATAAACCTGTTCCAGGTTATCCATACTTAAGGTCACACATTCCGGTACCAGAATACTGCGTTGCAGATATTCAGTACACTGACACTGCTCAGTATCCAGGTAGCGGCAAACCACATTGGTACCGTATACTGTGCCGGTATCTTCATCTTCCAGCTTATGCAGGCAGCATTTAGCGCAGCCGTCACATAATTGTTCCCACTCCTCGCGAGTCATTTCATTTAAGGCTTTGTGTTCCCAGAAGTTTGATGGCATAGTATTTACAGGTTACATGTTACAGGATGGGAATGGGTTTGTTTGTTAGAAAACTATTGCGATTATTGCGGGTTATTTTGCATGTATTATGGGGTGTGGTGCAAGCGCTTTATTATCTGGATGCAAAAAAATTTCCCGGTGCTAAAGAAAAGCCGATAATACAGTGCTGGTATCAGAAATTTCTGCAGTTAATGAATATTCGTGTTCAGGTGCATGGGAAGCTGGCGCAGGACAATCATTTGATGGTGGCCAATCATATATCCTGGAAGGATATTGTGTTGCTCAGCTCGCTGTACCCCACCAGTTTTGTAGCCAAAAGCGAGATATCCCGCTGGCCGCTGGTGGGCTGGATGAGTGTCAGAGCCGGAACTTTATTTATTAAGCGCGGCAGCATCAGTGATGTGCGGCGGCTCAATGAACAGATAGCGCAATTACTCTGTGATGGAGAACGGGTAACGGTCTTCCCGGAAGGAGGAACCGGTGAGGGTAATGAAATAGCTCACCTGTATCCGGGTATGTTTCAGTCCGTGGTGGATATAGAAGACTGTATTACCATCGGCGTACAGCCGGTGGTAATTATTTATAAAGTGGATGGTGAACTGCATTCAGATATTCCCTATACTGGAGACACCCATTTACTGAAAAACCTGTGGGCTATTTTAGGCTTCCATGAGATTACTGCAGATGTGTTTTTTACTCCACCCATTCTGATCCCCAGAGATAACCGTAAAGAACTGGCGCAGAAAACTTACCAGCAGATGCAGGCGGTTCTGGATAAAAATCTGCTATAAGAAAAATCTAATACACAGGGAGGGAGCATACTTTTAATAATTCTCATTTAGATGCAAATACCGTATCCATTGACAGTACTCCTTGCTGAAGACGCCTTTCTCTTAATAAAGAGCGCATCCATGGAGGCTTTTCGCCAGCATCCCTGCTGCCGAAACTTCATCAAGAAGCACAGTCAATGGATACTCAGCGGCTCTAAATGTAATATTCTTTTATATTGAATATATTTTAACCAAAGTATGATCCGGCTTTTATCTAATACACTCTTTTTTTATAAATAAATTCCATTTCTCCTGTTTTTTTTAAAATTTGAGCTATAGTTCACAACAGTGTGCAATAAAAGTGGAAGTTATAATGAGACTGGAAAACTCTTCAACAATATCATCTGGTGGTTCAACTAAATCCGGGGAACAGTCCGGAGAAAAACGCCTGTACAAACGTTTTATGGGAATTATGCCGGCATTTCGGCATCGACTCAGTGGAGAACCCCACCTTTCCTGTGATGAAGACGGCCCTGGCACCGGTTCATCGTATTGATACCCTGCCTGAGCGCTGGCTCAGTTTTAATGGCGATACAACGGAGTGTACATTAAAGAAGCACATCGAAAAGGGCTATGTTGTTATGGGGCATTTTATGAACCAGAATGAAGCCACTCATCTTTTACCTCATTAGATTTATGCCATTGATTTTTCCTGTTTAAATACCATATCCTAGTACAGTCTTTTATAATAAACAGGAGAGTAATATGTACGGTATTCATATCACCGTTGACTGCGGTATGGACGAAGCGGAGCAGAAAACCCGTGAAGCCTTAAAAGCAGAAGGTTTTGGTGTTCTTACTGAGATTGATGTTAAGAAAACCCTGAAAGAAAAAATTGATGTGGATCGTAAGCCCTATAAAATTCTGGGTGCCTGCAATCCAAAGCTGGCCAATGAAGCCCTGAATGGTGAACCTGATCTGGGTCTTTTATTACCCTGTAATGTGGTTATCCGAGAAGAAGAGGATGGCAGTACTACGGTAGCCATTGTGGATCCTGAATCCATGTTTACCGTTGTTGGAAAGCCTGAAATGGAAGTTCTGGCAAAAGATGTCCGGGTACGTTTTGAACGTATTATGGATGCTATTAAAAACACCTGATTCAGCTTCTGTTCCCACGCTACTGCGTGGGAATGCATACCCACTCACAAAAAATTTTGCCCCTGACAGTAATTTATTTTATTATGTGTTTTAAATGACACAGCGAATTGAACAAATCAAACAATGGCTTAGCCAGAAATATC
Source organism: Gammaproteobacteria bacterium (assembly GCA_048563625.1). Classification (GTDB taxonomy): domain Bacteria; phylum Pseudomonadota; class Gammaproteobacteria; order GRL18; family GRL18; genus JANELJ01. The sequence goes on from JBHNNM010000082.1 coordinate 4,963, forward strand.
AGGCCGATATTGACCGCTTTGAGCCAGCTTCCAGTGATGCCAGTTTCCGGCGTTATTTTCGAGTCAGCTTTCAAAATTCAGTCTTCGAAGAGCCTCCACAGCAGTCATTTATTGTAATGGATGCACCGCCGGACAAGGAAGCGCTTACACCCTTTATTGATATTGATCGTCAGATTGAACGGGTGGGTGTAAACGTGCCGCATATTTATGCCATAAACCGTGATGCCGGTTTTATTCTGATGTCGGATCTGGGTAATACTCCTTACCTGAGCATGCTCTGTACGGACTCTGGTGATGACTGGGCTGAAAAGCTTTATTCTGATGCCATGAGTGCACTGCTGGTGATGCAGCGCGCTATTCAGCGTGACAGTTTTGTGGCCATGGATACCCAGCTGCAGGATTACAGCAGTGCTTTGCTCAGACAGGAGATGCAGTTGCTGCCGGACTGGTATGCTAAAGTGCATTGTCAGCAGGAACTGAGTACAGCAGATGAGGCGGTTCTGGAACAGGCCATGAACCACCTTATCGATTCCGCCCTGGAACAGCCGCAGGTGTTTGTACATCGGGATTACCATTCCCGTAACCTGATGTATGTTAAGGAACATAATCCCGGAGTTATTGATTTTCAGGATGCCCTGCTGGGGCCGATTACCTATGATCTGGTGTCCCTGTTAAGAGACAGTTATATTGCCTGGCCGGAAGAACAGGTATATGACTGGGTAGAACAATACCGGGAAATACTGCTGCGGGAAAACCTGTTAACAGAAAATGACAGGACAAAATTTATCCGCTGGTTTGACTGGATGGGCATACAGCGACAGTTAAAAGTGGTGGGAATATTCAGCCGTTTAAACTACCGTGATGGTAAAGACAATTACCTTAATGATATTCCTCAAACTCTGGAATATCTTTTTAATGTGGCTTCCCGATACCCTGAATTTGATGAGCTGCTGAAATTAATCAAACGCTGGGGACAGACACTGGATTTACCTGAGTCGATCAGCTCGCATATACCTTTATGAAGGCCATGATTCTGGCCGCCGGCCGCGGTGAACGTATGCGTCCGCTGACCGATACTTTACCAAAACCGCTGCTGCAGGTCGCGGGTAAGCCCCTGATTGAATACCATATTGAAGCCTTGCATAAGGCAGGCATTAATGAACTGATTATTAACCACGCCTGGCTGGGTAATAAAATTGAACAGCACCTGGGAAATGGCCATCGCTTCGGTGTGCAGATCCACTACAGCCGTGAAGCTGAGGCACTGGAAACCGCCGGCAGTATCAGACAGGCTCTGCCGTTGCTTGGCAATAAACCGTTTATTGTGGTCAATGGCGATGTATTTACGGATTATGATTATACTCATCTGACCGAGCTTAAGCTTAACAGCCTGGCACATCTGGTACTGGTCAATAATCCTGAACATAATCATCAGGGTGATTTTTATCTTCAGGATAACCGGGTGTATGATAAAGTAAATACACCTGAGCCGGTAAAACGTTTTACCTTCAGCGGCATCGGTCTGTATCACCCGGAATTTTTTGCAGCCCTTAAACCCGGTAAACAGGCACTGGCACCCCTGTTGCGTAAGGCCATGGCACAACAACAGGTTAGTGGTGAATTTTATCCGGGCTTATGGCTGGATATAGGTACGCCTCAAAGACTGGAGGCTTTAAACCAGAGCCTTAATTAGTGCGCATCAAGAATTGCTCTGCTCTTAAGTCCCCCTTTTTCAAAGGGGGATAAAGGGGGTTTAAGCCGTTGATTTGCAACCCCCTCAATCCCCCTTCTGAAGAAGGGGGAGGTAAAAGCTTAATAAACAGATGAATACTAACCAGGGGCTATTTGTTCACCTTTATCTAAATATAAGGAAACCCAATGGGCCGGGATATAACTCACAGCCATTTTAAAAAAGTGGACTTTGATCGTTATAACAGCAAAATGTCTGCCGAGCTGGACTGGGTCTGCCAATGGTTTGAGCAGCAGAAAAACATTACCGAAGCGTTACATAATCCTACCATTGGTTTTGAAATGGAAATGTGTCTGGTTGACGCGGATGGTGCCCCGGCCAGTGTCAATGAGCAGCTTTTGCTGCAATTGCAGGACACTGAGATTTTTTCCCAGATCACCCTGGAGCTGGCCCAGTTTAATATTGAACTGAACGGTTCGGTTTTTAAGCTGACCGGTAGCGCACTGCGTAATATGCAGCAGGAGTTGCAGCAATTATATCGGGTTTGTCGGCAGGCCGCTGAAGCTATCGGCTGCAATATCGTCATGATTGGCAGCCTGCCCAGTTTGCAGGAACAGCATCTGCAGCTGGATAATATGTCACATATGACCCGTTACCAGGCCTTAAATGAACAGGTACTGCGCAGCCGTAAGGGCAAGGCTATTGAGCTGGATATTCAGGGCCCTGAAACCCTGAAAAGTGTTCATTATGATATTATGCTGGAGTCGGTAGCCAGTTCATTTCAGCTGCACCTGCAGCTGCCTTTTTCCCGTTCTGTACGTTATTACAATGCCGCTATTATTCTTTCTGCGCCAGTGGTTGCACTCAGTGCCAATTCGCCTTTCCTGTTTGGTAAGGAACTCTGGTGTGAAACCCGTATCCCGGTGTTTGAACAGGCGGTTTCAGTGGGCGGCTGGTGCCATGTTTGGTCCGATAAAGAGGGTCAGCTTTGGTTCCGGTTATGCGCGTGAATCCCTGCTGGAATGTTTTCAGGAAAATCAGGCACACTACCCAGTGTTGCTGCCAGAGGTATTTGATACCGCCATTGAAGATCTGGAACACCTGAGTCTGCACAACGGCACCATCTGGCGCTGGAACCGGCCATTAATTGCTTTTATTGATAGTGAAAAACAAAGACAGTATCATCTGCGCTTGGAGCACCGGGTGATCCCCGCAGGCCCAATGGTGGTTGACAGTATTGTCAATGCGGCTTTTTTTTACGGGGCTATTACCAGCCTGGCTACTCAATCTTTAATTCCTGAACAGCAGCTGTCCTTTGAACAGGCAAAAGACAATTTTTATCTGGCGGCCAAACAGGGTCTGAAAGCCAAGCTGAAATGGTTGTCGGGTGAAACCGTTTCAGTAAAAGCATTGATTCTGGATACCTTGCTGCCCATGGCAAAAACGGGTTTGCAGCAGATGCAGATTGAAGCTGAAGATATTGACTATTACCTGGGGATTATTGAACAACGGGTCAGCAGCGGTCAAAATGGAGCGGTCTGGCAGCGTCAGTATATTGCTGAACATGGTAAGGATATGCAGGCTATGACACGGGCTTATCTGGAGTATCAGCAGAAGGGGGAGCCGGTGCATACATGGGAAATATAGGGTTAAGTGCTAAGCGTTAAGTAAGAGCGGGGCTGGTTTTTATGTTTTCTGAATGGGAACATATTGGGAAAAGTTTTTGATTTGATGAGAGATTAAATGAGTTTAGTTTATACCATAGAATATATACCTGATGGCTTGCTGGATAAAAGGGCGGATGAGCTGCATGAGGTTCTGCCGGGATCTACCTTAATTCATCTGCCGGGTAAAAAAACGCGGCCGTTGTTTGTTTCGGTTTTATTGCATGGTAATGAAACCACCGGCTGGGAAGCGGTTAAGCAGTATCTGCGGGCACACAGAGGGCAGGAGCTGCCGCGGGCGCTGTCATTGTTTATTGGTAATATTTCGGCCGCCAGAGAGCATAAACGGGTGCTGGATGGACAGCCCGATTATAACCGGGTGTGGGCCTGTCATTTTTCTTCTGAAGGGCGGATAATGTCGGATATTTTACGTGAAATGCGTAAAAGAAAGGTGTTTGCCAGTCTGGATATTCATAATAATACTGGTAAAAATCCTCACTATGCCTGTATTAACCGCAAGGAACATGATTTTTTACAGCTGGCGCATTTATTCAGCTCAACCGTGGTTTATTTTATTAAACCGGATACCGTGCAGTCCATGGCATTTGCCAAACTCTGTTCGGCCGTTACGGTAGAATGCGGCCAGCCGGAACAAAAGCACGGGGTGGAACATGCGGTTAATTTTATTGACCGGGTCATGC
>JBHNNM010000083.1:0-8877 GCA_048563625.1 Gammaproteobacteria bacterium
AAGTTATAAATGATAAACGGTATAAAATTTACATGAAGGATTTGAAAAAAGTATTTACACAATTGAACCAGGACGTGATGTGCCTCTGCACAATGGTTTAAATTTGTGGGGATCCTTCAGGCTTTAAACTGTAAAACTGCAGTATGCACCATTAAGGCCATATTTCGGCCCGCAGAGCGATAAAGCTGAATACCGGGTATCTGCTGAGACTGAAATGCCCAGTAACGGTATTGTACCTGAGTATTATATAAATCAGAATCTTCCGTTAGGCTGATTTCAATAATAAAATCAATACGCTGGCTGTTTTTAACCCGTTCTCGGCCGAACAGTTCGCCAATATTGACAATACCTAGGTTGCGGATATGCATTTGTCCCAAAAAACCTTCCGGGCAATGCCCTGTTACGGCGTACTGGCGGCTGCTGCCGGTTTCTTCTGCACTGAGGTTTAATAAAGGGGCATCATCACAAATCAGGCGGGCGCCTTTATCAATTAACTGCAGGGCGGTTTCTGATTTACCGCTACCGCTGGAACCAATAAGGTAAATCCCCATATCCAGATACTCAATGAGCGTACCATGTAAGGGCAGAGCCGCTGTCATGGCGGTTAAATATTGATTAACAGGTTATAGACGGTTTCAGGAGAGGTGGCGTTTTTCAGGATCTGGCGGTTTTTGTCCTGGCGAAAAAAGTCAGCCTGGCGGGCCAGAATTTCCAGGTGTTCCTGGGTGGAGTTTTCCGGAACCAGCAGGGCAAACAGTAATTTGACCGGTTCCTGATCAATGGCATCAAAATCTACCCCTTCAGCCAGGGAGATAAAAATGCCGATGGGTTCCTGACAATCTGGCAGCCGGCCATGCGGCAGTGCTACGCCATGACCAATACCTGTGCGGCCAAGTCGTTCACGTTCAATCAGCAGTTCAAATATTTTATTGGCATTGTATTCAGGGTAATTTTCAGCAACAATATCGCTGATCACCTGAAGCACCTTCTTTTTGCTGCCGGCGGTGATATTGAGGCGGATTTGATCAAGTTTGAGCAAATTGTTGAATTTCATAAGGTAAAAGGATTACCGAAATAAGGTAAGAGTAAGGTAATCAGACCGGCTATGAGCCTGTATGCTCATAGCCGGCTGGCAATTATAGTTCGTGAGTCTTAAGGCTGACTTCACCGCGGTGGTGATCGGTCATTTTTTCTTTATGTTTTTTCACCTGACGATCCAGCTTGTCAATCAGCTTGTCGATGGCGGCGTACATATCTTCATCAACAGCTTCGGCGAAAACCTTGCTACCTTTAACCATAAGTGACGCTTCTGCTTTCTGACGTTGTTTTTCTACCGTTAAAATAACATGAGCATTGCTCACGATGTCAAAATGGCGTTCAACACGCTCCATTTTCTGGTTAACATAGTCACGCATGGAATCGGTAACGTCGATATGGTGTCCGGTTATATCTATTTGCATAAGATTAGCTCCTCGTTAACGGTGATTAGGCAGTAGGATATTGGCTGCCTCACCTGTGTGATGCCATTAATCGGGTATGACCCGTCAGGCAATATTTTTTCTTTCATTTGAAGGCGGTATGGACATGGATTCGCGGTATTTTGCAACTGTCCTACGCGCCACCTTGTAATTCTGTTCTGCCAGCATAGTGGAAATTTTATTATCACTAAGCGGTTTTTTACTGTTTTCCTGGTTGATTAACTTTTTAATAATCGCCCGGATGGCCGTAGCCGAGGCTTCCCCGCCACTGGCAGTATTGACGTGACTGGAGAAGAAGTATTTTAACTCAAAAATGCCTCTGGGAGTATGCATATATTTCTGGGTGGTGACCCGGGAAATGGTAGACTCATGCATTCCCACTACCTCCGCCACATCCGCCAGTACCAGTGCCCGCATATGTTCTTCACCGTATTCAAAAAAGTCCTTCTGGAAATTAACAATACAGCGGGCCACTTTTAATAAGGTTTCATTACGGTTCTGCAGGCTTTTTATAAACCAGCGGGCTTCCTGCAGATGATCCTTAATGGAGTTCATGTCACTGTCTTTTTTTGCGTCCTTAATCAGGTTCAGGTATTGCTCATTAATTTTAATGGTGGGCGCTGAATCGGGATTCAGCTCACAATACCAGTCACCCTTGATTTTTCTGACATAGACATCCGGTGTAATATAATGCGGCCGGTTATCTGAAATATGGCTGCCGGGTCGAGGACTGAGACTCTTTATCAGACCAATAACCTGGGCCAGGCGCTTCTCATCCAGTTTCATTCGGCGTTTTAAAGTGGTGAAATCACGGTTGGCCAGCAGGTTTAAATGTCTGGAAACCAGAATTCTGGCTTCCTGCAGCCAAGGGGGGGCACCGTCCAGTTGTTTTAACTGCAGGAGAAGGTTTTCCTGTAAGTCTCTTGCGCCTACGCCCGGAGGATCAAAATTCTGTACCTGATGTAAGACCGCTTCAAGTTCATCCAGTTCAATTTCCTGTTCGGGCGGAAAAGATTCCAGCAGCTCTTCCAGCGACTGGGTCAGGTAACCACCTTCATCTATGGTGTCAATAATGGCGTTAGCAATTTCACGATCCGTGTCACTGAATGGTGTCATTTCCATTTGCCAGAGCAGATGTTCCCTGAGGCTGTCCTCAGTTTTACCGTTATTTTCAAACAGGCTGGTGTCATCACCATTCCAGCCGCTGGTATTGCTTTGCCCGGCAGTATATTGATGGCCGGTATCATAGACATCATCCCAGTTAGAATCGGTGGACAGTTCATCAGGAATGTTATTATGAGTGTTTTCGAAGTCAACCTGTTCAGAGTTGGCTTCAGACATGAAATCATCACCGGATGTATCGGTGTTATTCAGTTCGGAACTGTTTTTTTCCAGGGTATTATTCTGTAAAGATGGGCTATCATCAGTGTCAGAATCGTTAGTATTAGAATTGCTCTCATCGACTTCCAGCATGACATTGCTGTCGAGAGCTTCCTGTATTTCCTGTTGAAGATCCAGGCTGGACAATTGCAACAAACGGATCGCCTGCTGCAATTGAGGCGTCATTGTTAGTTGTTGACCTAGACGTAGTTGGAGGGATTGTTTCATATATTACAGCGTTAATACTTGCCTGCTTGTTAAACCTGAGTTGTTAAATCTGACTAATGTCAGATGCAAAAGTCAGATCTAAAAATCATGTCCTTTCATTATTAAAAATAGTGCCGGATGGCTGAATAATCAATGTTTCCGGATATTTTATTTAAGCTATGTCTGAATAGTAGCGCAAATTATGTGCCATTGCAGTTGATTGGGATCAAAAAAAACAATTATTTTTCAATGATTAAAATAATGGCTTTTAAATCAGTCTCTTACAGTAATTTATATTTTAAAATTATCGCCCAGGTAGACTTCACGTACTCGTTCATTAGCCAGAAGAGCATCCGGAGCTCCTTTGGCAATGACACTACCGTCATTCATAATATAAGCCCTGCGGCAAACGCTTAAAGTTTCACGTACATTATGATCAGTAATGAGGACACCAATATTCTTTTCGGTCAGATGGGTGATTATGGATTGAATATCACTGACGGAAATGGGATCGACTCCGGCAAAAGGTTCATCGAGCAGGATAAAGTCCGGCTCCATTGAGAGGGTTCTGGCGATTTCTACCCGTCGACGCTCACCGCCGGAAAGACTTATCCCCATGGATTTACGGATATGAGTGATGCTCAGTTCATTAAGTAACTGTTCCAGATGATCTCGACGATCAGTCCGGTTTAAGTCATTACGGGTCTGTAAAATTGCCAGGATATTTTCTTCTACCGTCAGTTTTCGAAAAACGGAGGCTTCCTGGGGCAGATAGCCTATTCCCAGCCGGGCACGTTTATGAATGGGCAGACGGGTAATATCCTGGCCGCGGCAGAGAATATGGCCGCTGTCGGCTTTAATCAGTCCTACCACCATATAAAAACTGGTGGTTTTACCGGCACCATTAGGGCCGAGCAGTCCCACCACTTCCCCTTTCTGCAGGGTAAAAGACACGTCTTTAACCACCTGACGGGATTTAAAGGTTTTGTTCAGCTTTTCAGCACGCAGTTCAACAAGTTTGGAAGACATAAGGGATTATTTATTTTTACTCTTGGGCTGAATGGTGACTTTTACACGACCGCCGGATTTAATTGGCTGACCTTGTTTGTCTTTTTTGCTTTTGGCAATAACGGTTTCCCGTTTAGTGTTGTAAATAATTTTATCGCCGCTGAAAGTATCGCCGCCCTGCCAGACAAAGGCATTTTTCAGCAGATGAATTTTATCTTTTTTAAGGTAATAAATCATGGTGCTGGCACGGGCCCGAAAATCCTTGTCCTTACCTTCCGGCCTCTGCTTAAAGGTGGCTAATTTGCCCTTGGTTCCCTCAGCCACAGCCTTTTCCAGCTCTTTATTTTTATCATTATACAAGGTCAGCTTATGCGCCTTAATGACCATACTACCCTGAACCAGTACCACATTCCCGGTATAAATACTGATCCCCTTCAAATCATCAATATCCGCCGTATCCGCCTCCAACTCAATAGGCTGATCCCGATCACTGGCCAACGCCAGCACATCCACCGACCAAACCAGAGAAAAAACCACCCAAATTAAAACCAGCCCAATTTTCATTAAATAAAAACCCTCAATATACTTTTTCTTAACACTTAACACTTAACACTTAACACTTAACACTTAACACTTAACACTTAACACTTAACACTTAACACTCTATGCTCTTTCTCAACGCTCAACGCTCAACGCTCAACGCTCAACGCTCAACGCTCAACGCTCAACGCTCAACGCTTCTTCTTCACCGGTATATGCCGAGCCTTAACATTATCCAATAAATAATAATGTTCCTTATCTAGATAAGCCTTCATCCCGACACCGGTAGCAACGGTGCTTTCTGAAGTAATTTTAACGGGCTTATCCGTTTCAGCGTATTCTTTTTCCGGCCATACCGTTAATTCAGGTGTTTCCAGTCTGGAATAATGATTCTGGGCGCTTTTCTTACGCTCAATATTCGTATGACCTTTTAATAATACCCGGGTTCCATCTTTATTAATCCAGCCCCTGTCTGCGGTCACCAGTACTGGAGAACCGGTGGCTCGAAAAAAAGTAATAACCGGAGAGACTATTTCTGAATCTTCATTGCCGGGATAGTGAAACAGCTTTTTACCTATTACCTTGCTTTTAGGCAGACCATCTTCACCAAAATTTATAATCGTAGTATGGTTAAAAAAGGAATCTGCAACTTTAGTTTTATTGCCCTGTTCCGGAAATACAATTTTGGAGCCCTGTCTGGTGCTGGAATTTAAAATGGGCCAAGTCAGTATAATGGATAACACTGGAATGGTCAGCAGCAGAAGCAGGAGTTTTTTATCCATATTCAGTTAATCCGGAAGGTAAAAGGTTTAAAGGTAGACTGAAAATTGTTCTTCGAGTGTACCCTGAGCTTCCATCAGTAGTTCGCAGACATCTCTTACTGCACCATGACCGCCAATATGTTCCGTTGTCCAGTGAGCCATGGCTTTGACCCGTTTATGGGCATCGGCAACGGCAATAGCCAGTCCAACCCGTTTCATTACCGGAATATCCACCAGATCATCTCCAACATAGGCAATTTGTTCCGGGGTTAAGGAAAGTTGAGTGCACAAATCTTCAAAAGCCTGTACTTTACTCAGTTGCCCCTGAAAAACCAGATCAATATTCAGGTTTTTCATGCGATGTTTGACCACATCTGAGGTGCGGGCTGTAATAACCGCCAGAGGAATACCGGAGCGCTGAAGCATCTTAATACCTAGCCCGTCTCTGGAATGAAAGGCCTTGTATTCCAGGCCGTTATCACCAAAAAAAAGACCGCCGTCTGTCATAACTCCGTCCACATCACAGATCAGCAGCTTAATGATTTTAGCTTTGGCAAAAATATCCTGCATAATGATTCCGTATTTTCCTTACTTATCTATGTTGCTCAGTGATCAGCCTGCGATTATTTGCGGTACGCTTTGCTGATAAATAACAAACATATAGCCTATATAACACAATAATAAAATACCAGCTTCCAGGCGATTAATTCTGCCTTTACCCTTAAAACCATAGGCAAAGAGAAACAATAAAACACTAAGAAAAATCATCACTGGATAATCACGTTCCAGCACACTGGGTTCCAGCACAGCACCGCTGATAATTCCGGGAATACCCAGAACGCCGAGTAAATTAAACATATTGGAACCAATAATATTACCCACTGCAATATCATGTTCATTTTTCAGAGCACTGGCAATGGAAGCCGCCAGTTCAGGTAAACTGGTACCGATAGCGACAATGGTCAGACCGATAACCAGTTCACTGACATGAAATTCATGGGCAATATTAACTGCACCCCAGACCAGCAGGCGGGAACTGAGTAACAGGATCAGCATGCCAGCGATCAGCCAGAAACTGGCCATAGCGGTACTCATGTCTTTGGGAATTTCTTCAGAAAACTCCTCTTCCAGGGGATCGGCATTACCGGCACTTTCAGCACGACGCTTTTCCCGCAGGCCAATTAAAGTAATAAAGATCATCAGTGCAAACATGCCCAGAATTAACAGGGTGCCATCCACTCGGCTGAGTTCTTCGTCCGCTAATAAAGCCCAGACGATGAGCATAATGGCAAACATAATCGGATATTCGCGTTTAAGAATTTTTGAATCGACCAGCAGGGGGGTGACCAGTGCAGTGGTACCCAGAACCAGGGCGATATTGGTAATATTGGAGCCAAGGGCATTACCGATGGCAAGATTAGGGGTGCCTTCATAAGCGGCGACTCCAGAAACAATCATTTCCGGTGCAGAGGTACCGAAACCGACAATGGTCAGACCAATAATTAGAGGTGATACCCCAAAGTTAACTGCAATACCCGAAGCACCGATAACAAAGCGGTCAGCGCTCCATATCAACAGTAGAAAGCCGGCCAGAACTGCGGCGATACTCAGTAACATGTTTTTTCCTGTCTGTGTTGCTGCAATATTTTAAGTGACTATCCAATAAAAAACCCCGCCACTGGTATTTTAAAATACCAGTGGCGGGGTTTTATTTTAACAGCTTATTAAGCTGAGTTCCCTAATTTCTGTATTTTGACTATTCTTCAAAGTCTTCAATAATAACCTTGGGTGGATCGCCGTCATAAATCCGGTTCTGACGCCACTGGTAGTAGGATTCACGGGTAAAGATATAGGGATCCAGTGCCAGTTGATCTCTTAAGTCTGTAGTTTTAAGCAGCTCTGAACGGGTATCAACTGCATTGACAGAACTTAGCGCCACAGTTGCCGATGTAGGGCTGACCAGGCTTATAGGATTGGTAAAATAATCGACCAGCAGTGATGGCGCATCACGTAAACTGCTTGGACCGAAGATCGGCAGCACAATATAAGGGCCAGAGCCTACTCCCCAGTAACCCAAGCTATCTGCAAAACTTTCCTCATGTTTGGGCATTCCCATCGGAGTGGCCATATCAATCAGTCCAAAAATGCCGAATACGGTATTTACTGAAAAGCGTAGTACATCGGAGTTCATCTGCTCACCTTTTAACTGCAGGCCGTCGTTAATAATAACCACAACATCATTAAGGTTGCTGAAAAAGTTATGAGTACCGGTCTGTACGGGAGAGGGCAGTTTCTGATAACCTTTTGCCGCAGGCTTGAGGATCATTCGGTCAAAGCCTTCGTTAAAATTGTAAATAGAGCGGTTGACCGATTCTATCGGATCGTTCACATCACCGTCTGGTGTTGTGGAAGCACAACCGGCAGTGAATATGACAGCGGTTAAAATAAGCAGTAAAAAAGCCGGTTTAAATGGTTGGATTAAGTTTTTCATAATTTGATATTTAGTGGTTTAGTTTTGAAAAATATACCGATGATGTTTTGTGTTAATTTCAAATTTCTTTCAATGATCATCGCTTTCAAAATTCAGATCAGTTCCCTAATTCCCTGATGTTAAGTACGCATATAATAGCAAAATACCGGGTTAAATAAACAAAGATAACTTAAAGTTGTTGTAAAAAATTAACAAATATAAAAATAAACCATATAAAACAATGGCTTAATATGCGGCTGAAATCCTACGGAAAATTATTTAAATAAATTTAATGAACTCTGGTTTTGGTAGTTTTACAAAACCTGCATTGATAAGTGGTGATTAATTGCCCTTTTTTAACATCAAAATGTTCTTTATGGATGATTTCCCATTTATGAAAGCCGCTTTTACACAGTGTATTGGCCTTGTTCTTTTTCTTTAATTGCTGCTTTTTAAACTGGTCAAGTCGAGTTATATTAGACATTTGCAAACATTCCGGGAGTCATATTCTGTATGGCAGATCTTAACATTATTTTTGGACTATCAGGACTGGTGCATCCCTCTCTGATGAATAACTTTTATCCCGAAGATTTGCCGGAGGACTGGCGGCTGGATTACTACAGTAATGAATTTGATGCTCTGCTTTGCTCAGAGTCAGATATCGAATTGCTTGATGAGTTGCAGGAGATGATTGAAGAAAAAAATTTTACCTGTTTTCTGGAGAAAAAAGCAGGGCTAAACCTGGAACTGCCTGAACAGGTAATAACTGTGGAACTGAGCCATGATTTAAACTTAACTGACTAGGATGATGGTGTGCAATGGGTTGATGCAATTATTGCTCAGAAAGACATAGGAATTTGTTTGATTAACAAGTTACAGGAAAATGCTCCCCAAGCAATCAGGCAATTGATTGAAACTATTCGGAGCTACGCTTCACAGCAGGGCTACCGTGAAGTCTATGTGATTTTTAATGATGACCATGCTTTAGAAAATTGTCGAAGTGCCATAGTTATTGAAGCAATGATGTAGTTAG
>JBHNNM010000084.1:0-8873 GCA_048563625.1 Gammaproteobacteria bacterium
GCACCGCTGACATTAACATGAGTGCCTCTGTCCTGCTGATTGGGCCGGAAAATGGCAACCGCCTGGGCGGCTTTTTTCTGATCCGCTTTTTTGCCATTAATCATTTTGCCGTAATAATAGGTATTGGCAATAGGAATATCACACTGTCCGGCCGCAGCCGCCCTGATTTGATCCCGATCCCCGCCTTTAGGACGGATGGCCAGGTTTTTGACAAAGGCATTGGCCCATTGCTGGGTTTTTTCCACGCCGTTGGCCGCAATCATGGAAGCCACTAAAGACTGGTTATAAATATTATTGGAAGAACGAATACAGATCCGTTTATAAAACTTCGGCTCCGCCAGGGCTTCATAAGTGGACAGTTCTTCTGGTTTAAGCAGGTCTTTTACATAAAAAATGGGGCGGGCACGCATGGACAGGCCATACCAGTAACCCTCGGGATCACGAAAATTAGCCGGGATCACCTAGTTTAGAATATCAGACTCTATGGGCTGTAGAACACCGGCCTGTTTGGCGCGATACAGGCGGCCGGCATCGGTGGTAATAAATACATCAGCATGGGTATTTCGACCTTCTGATTTAATACACTGCAGCAGGGCATCAGCCTTACCGGTAATCAGGTTAACCTTAATACTGGTTTGCGCTCGCTGAACTTGTCCACAATGGGCTTGATTAAAGCTTCTTTTCTGGCGGAATAAAGATTCACTTCTTCCCCGGCCATAGCAAAACTATTGATCAGCATAAGTGCTGAGAAAATAATCAATGCCGTTATGCGGCTTATAAGTGCAGAGTTCCCATGTTTGTCAGACATAATAAAATACCATTATTGTTGTAAACCTGCTTGCAGGCTTTGTTGTAAGGTTAATTGGCTTGTGTAATTATAACAGGCTTTATAATATAGATAAATAATAATTATTCTCATTTGTATTTAGAGTTATTCCAGACATTAAGGCGTTTAAAATTGCCATATAAAGATGGAAATAATGGGCAAGAAACAGTATTATGGGTATTCAATGCCGATTTGTACGGGAGAGAGTGCCTGTTTTTTAATTTAGTTTTAGAAACAGATACCACCGAAGGCGCAACACACCCGGAAACGCTCAGGTTTCAGAACTGTACAAATTCAGGAACTATCCTCCAGGAACAGCATAATACCGCTGTAAACCTGCCGATAGCCTTATTGACTCTGGAGAGAGATTGTTAAACCTAATGAGTTTTTTAGGTTAAAATCCACCGAAGGGGCTAAAGCTCTCAGGTAGTTGGACAGAGGGGTGAAAATAATCCTGCAGTATCCGTTTACCGTGCTTTGGCCTGTAATATGCCTGCAGTTATTTTCAGTTATTGTCCATTACAGAATAAACCAGAAACCGGGTAAGTCATGACTATCGATTCAGCAGAATCACAGCATAAACTGCAAAAAGGCAGTACACAAAACACTACAGAGGAACCCGCACAGCAGGCTTCCTCTGTCAGTAAGGCAGATCAAGCCGCCTCTATGACCCGTGCCAAACGATTTATCCCCGTATTTGATCATTCAGACAAGCCTAACGGCAGCCGTATGCCGACCTATATCCGTCAGGCTCTGACGGAAAAAACACATTTTACTTCCACTGCAGCCAGTGTTCACGGCAATAAACTTGTGACCGTCTGCGAAGAAGCTCATTGCCCTAACCGCAATGAATGTTGGAACCGCGGTACTGCGACTTTTATGTTATTAGGTGATACCTGTACACGAGCCTGTGGTTTCTGTGCCGTTAAAACCGGTCGCCTTGGTACTGTGGATACCACCGAACCGGCCCGTATTGCTCAGGCCGTGCGGGAAATGGGGCTGGACTTTATTGTCCTGACTTCTGTTAACCGGGATGAACTGCCCGATGGCGGAGCACAGATTTTTGCAGATACCTACCGTGCCCTGCGTAATGACAAATCCGGTATCGGCGTAGAGTTTCTAACGCCGGACTTTAGAGAATGCCAGGAACAGGCAGTGGAAATAATTCAAGCCGCTATGGATGATTCACCCTATACAGGCACACCGGAAATGCAGCTGATCTGGGGGCATAATATCGAAACCGTGCCTTCTTTATATAAGGAAGTCCGTAAGGGCAGTAAATACCAGCGTTCACTGGATATGCTGCGTCTTGCAGGTGAATTGGACAAGGTGGAAACCAAGTCCTCTATTATATTGGGGCTGGGTGAAAGCCGTGATGAAGTCTATGAGGTTATGCAGGATCTGCGGGCCAATAATGTGTCCCGTATTGCCCTGGGGCAGTATTTAAGACCGACCAAATTTCACCTGCCGGTTAAGGAATACCTGTCCCTTGAACAATTTTCCGAATATGAAGAAATGGCTAAAGGACTGGGCTTTACCTGGGTAAAATCCGGTCCCATGGTACGATCTTCCTATCACGCAGAAGATTAACCCTGACCCAACTATGCCCTCTCCCTCTGGGAGAGGGCCAGGGTGAGGGCAATATTGAAATAAAAAGCTAAAAAAGAAATTAAACAAACAAGAAAACAAAACAAAACAAAACAAAAAGGTTCTATATGACCCAGACAGAATTAAAAACCACACCGCTGTTTAATGCCCACCAGAAAATGGGCGCCAAACTGGTGGATTTCGGCGGCTGGAATATGCCCATACATTATGCTTCCCAGATTGAAGAGCATCACCAGGTGCGTAAAGATGCCGGTATGTTCGATGTCTGTCCATATGAACATTGTGGATTTGCGCGGTAGTGATGTTATAGCCTACCTGTCTCACCTGCTGGCTAATGACGTGGCAAAAATTTCCGGTAAGCCAAGCAAGGCTCTCTACAGTTGCATGCTCAATAATGAGGGCGGAGTTATTGACGATTTAATTATTTATGCCATGGCGCCGGACTGGGTGCGTGTGATTGTTAACTCAGCCACCCGGGAAAACGATCTGGCCTGGATGCGCAGCCAGCTGGGTGATAATGCTGTGGAACAGACTGAACGGGATGATCTGGCCATGATTGCCGTGCAGGGACCTAATGCCAGGGCGCTGGCAGGCAAGGCGCTGGGTGATGATATTGCCGGAGCAGAAGAATTAAAACCCTTTAATGCCTTACTGATAAACCAAGGTGCTGATAATGAACGGTTTGTGGCCCGTACCGGATACACAGGTGAAGACGGTTATGAAATTGTCTGCACTAACGAACAGGCTGAGTCGGTATGGAATAATCTATACGAGGCCGGTGTCAAATCTTGCGGATTAGTTGCGAGTGATACACTGCACCTGGAAGCAGGTATGAATCTATACGACAGTGATATGGACGAAACTACTTCACCCCTGGAAAGCGGCTTAAGCTGGACCGTCGATTTTACTGATCCGGATCGACATTTTATCGGCCGTGAAGCACTGGAAAAACAGAAAAATGACGGTATAAAATACAAGTTTGTGGGTCTGATTCTAAACGGCAAAGGCGTTTTGCGTGCCCATCAGAAAGTCATTGTTGCAGGCGAGGGTGAAGGTGAACTGACCAGCGGTACATTTTCTCCTACCATGCAAAAAGCCATTGGTTTTGCCAGAGTGCCTGTCGGCGTCGGAGAACATTGTCAGGTAGAAATTCGAAATAAATTACTGGATGCGAAAATAGTTAAACTGCCGTTTGTAAGAAATGGCAAAGTTTTGGCTGAATAATTGTAATTATTCAATGTGTTTGATCGTGCATGCCTACAGGTGCTCTACAGTAGTAAAACTTTATTTTTAGACAAGAAAAAATAAGTAAGAACATAAGTAAAAAAGGTGAATAAAAATGAGCGATATAGCTCAGGAATTAAAATATACCAAGTCACATGAATGGGTGCGTGTTGAAGAAGACGGTACCTTAACTGTAGGCATTACCGAGCATGCTCAGGGGCTGTTAGGTGATATGGTCTTTGTAGAACTGCCGGAAGTGGGTGAGTCGTATGAAGCCGAACAGGATTGTGCCGTTGTGGAATCAGTTAAAGCGGCTTCTGATATTTATTGCCCCGTTGAAGGTGAAGTGGTTGAAGTTAATGAAGAGCTGGAAGATGCACCGGAACAGATTAATGTTAATGCCTATCATGAAGGCTGGATCTTCCGTATAAACCCCTCCAATCCGGATGATGTGGACAATCTGATGAATGCCGATGATTATACGGCATTAGTTGAAGCAGAAGAACACTAAGCACTCTGAAACCGAGCCCCTGAAATCGAGAAAGAAATATGCCCTATATACCCCATACTTCCCAAGAAATAGCCGAGATGTTATCGGTTATCGGTGTGGATTCTATTGAACAGTTATTTGATGAAATCCCGCCTGAATTACGCAGTGACGGCCTGGATAAGATCCCGTCCCGTCGTTCAGAAATGCAGGTTCAGCGTCTGCTGACAGAAAAATCCATGCAGGACGGTACGCCGCTGTGTTTTGCCGGAGGCGGAGCCTATGAACATCATATACCGGCTGCCATCTGGGAAATTGCCACCCGGGGTGAATTTTATTCGGCTTATACACCGTATCAGGCAGAGGCCAGCCAGGGTACTCTGCAGGTTATTTATGAGTTTCAGACTATGATAGCCAGTCTTACCGGTATGGATGTGTCCAATGCCTCATTGTATGACGGGGCGTCAGGTCTTGGTGAAGCAGTATTAATGTCAGTACGGGCCAACCGTAAGGAAAATCCAAACGTATTTTAATGCCGGCGACGGTTTCCTCTGTTTATCGACAGGTTGTGGAAACCATTGTTAAGCATCAGGGCATTACCCCGGACATTATTGATTTTGACCGGGCTAACGGTACGATTGATATTGACAAACTTAAACAGCAGAGTGAACCTTTTGCGGCACTGGTGATCCCGCAGCCTAATTATTTTGGCTGTATGGAAGACGAGCACAGTCTGACGGACTGGGCTCATGAGCAGGGTGCTATGGTGATTGGTCTGGTTAATCCCGTGGCGCTGGCTTTACTGGAAGCACCCGGTAACTGGGGTACTCAGGGTGTGGATATTGCTGTAGGTGAAGCGCAGCCTCTGGGGATTCCGCTGTCATCCGGCGGCCCTTATATCGGTTTTATGGCCTGTAAACAGAAACTGGTGCGCCAGTTACCTGGACGGATCGTAGGGCGTACCGTTGATCTGGATGGCAAGCCCGGTTTCAGTCTGACTCTGCAGGCCCGCGAACAGCATATCCGCCCCAAGGCCACTTCCAATATTTGCACCAACCAGAGTTTAATGGCTACAGCCACAACCCTGTATCTGGCCTTTATGGGACGGGATGGTCTGCAGAAAGTAGCGGCGTCCTGTGTACAGAATACTCAGGCGCTGATTGAATTGTTAAAAACCAGTCCGGGCATAAGCTTTCCTTTTGGAACGTCCGTGTTTCATGAATTTGTGATCACCCTCCCGGCTGATGTAGAGCAGGTAATTGAAGCCATGGCGGAAGAAGACATTGTGGCGGGGATTAATATCTCTCAATATTATGCACAGGACGGCCTGGAAAATGCCTTGCTGATCTGTGTGACAGAAACCAAAAGTCCGGAGGATATGGCCTTTTTTGCTGACACTCTGAATAAAGTTATCAGTGATCTGACTGGAGGGGCAGAATAATGACTCAGTTAAATGAAGCGGTTATTGAAGATAAACTGATCTTTGAAGCCTCAGACTTTACCCGAAAAAGCAGCTCACTGGCACCGGATATTGATGTCGATACGGTAATAAAAAGTTTACCTGAACATTTGCTACGCAAAAGTGATCTGCAATTACCTCAGGTCGGTGAATTACAGGTTGTGCGTCATTATACCCGTCTGTCACAGAAAAACTTTTCCATTGACACGCATTTTTACCCGCTGGGTTCCTGTACCATGAAGTACAACCCCAGAGCCTGTAATACCCTAGCACAATTGCCCGGCTTTGCAGGACGTCATCCCATGGCACACAGCAGTATGAGCCAGGGTATTATGAGCTGCCTGTATGATCTGCAGAATATGCTGATGGAAGCCACCGGAATGAAACAGGTCTCTCTGACTCCTATGGCTGGTGCTCAGGGTGAATTTGCCGGAGTGGCTATGATCCGTGCTTACCATGATCATAATAAAGATGATGCCCGCACTGAAATTATTGTACCCGATGCTGCCCACGGCACCAATCCGGCCACAGCCGTAATGTGCGGTTATAAGGTCAAGGAACTGCCCACCAATGATCAGGGCGATGTGGATATTGAAGCCCTGAAAGCCATGATCGGCCCGCAAACGGCTGGTATTATGCTGACTAATCCATCGAATCTTGGGGTCTTTGAACGCAAGATCAAGCAGATTGCTGATATGATCCACGAAGTCGGCGGTCTGCTTTATTATGACGGCGCCAATCTTAACGCCATTCTGGGCAAGGTTAAACCCGGTGATATGGGCTTTGATGTGATCCATATGAATCTGCACAAGACATTTTCCACGCCTCACGGCGGCGGTGGACCCGGTGCCGGTCCAGTTGGTGTAAGTGGGCGCTTACAATCTTTCCTGCCTGTGCCAATGGTGGCTTTGAAAGATGGTCAGTACTACTGGCTTACCGAAGATGAACTGCCGCTCAGTATTGGACACCTGTCAGCCTGGATGGGTAATGCCGGTATTCTGCTGCGGGCTTATATTTATGCCCTGCTGCTGGGGCGGGAAGGTATGCAGCGGGTGGCAGAATTTGCGACCCTGAATGCTAATTACCTGCTACAGCGTTTTGCGGATGCCGGCTTTGAAATAGCTTTCCCCGAACGCCGGGCCAGTCATGAATTTATTCTGACACTGAGAAAAGAAGCCAAACAATACGGCACCAATGCCATGGACTTTGCCAAGCGTCTGCTGGATTACGGCTTTCATGCCCCGACTACCTATTTCCCCTTACTGGTGCCGGAATGTTTCCTGATAGAACCCACAGAAACAGAAGCCAAAACCGATCTGGACGGCTTTGTAAAAGCCATGGAACTGATTCTGGAAGAAGCCAAAGAATCCCCTGAAGTACTAAAACAGGCACCCTACACCCTCCCGGTCAGGTGTCTGGATGATGTTAAAGCCGCCAGAGAACTGGATCTGAATTATTATCAGAGCCATGCAGAATAAAATAAAGGAACTGAAATGAAACCCGCTAAAAAAGGCTTGGCCCGTATCATAGATGCCGCCGGCTATTCCTGGCAGGGCTTTACGGCCACCTGGAAAAATGAAGCAGCCTTCAGGGAAGAGCTCATGCTGTGTATCATTCTAGTCCCCGCAGCCTTCTGGTTGGGACAATCCGGCACCGACATTGCCCTGATGATCGGCAGCCTGTTTATTGTCCTGATTACAGAAATCCTGAACTCGGCCATAGAAGCCGTAGTCGACCGCTTCGGCTCAGAACACCACGAACTCTCCGGCCGAGCCAAAGACATGGGCTCCGCCGCCGTCTTTCTGGCCCTGTCCAATGTTGTTATAACCTGGGCACTGATCCTGTTATAATGCAGGTTGTGAACATACTCTTAATAATCCTTATTTAGACACTAAGCCCGTATCCATTCACCGTACTCCTTGCTGAAGACGCCGTAAATCCATCCATGGAGGCTTTTCGGCAGCATCCCTGCTGCCGAAACTTCATCAAGAAGCCCGGTCAATGGATACTCAGAAACTATAAATGTAAATCATTCTTTATATTGAATCAGGGCCGGATCATACTTTGCTCAAAAAACAACCAGAAATTAAATTGAACTAATTTGAAAGATGAGGATCAGATCTTTAAAGTAAGCATTTGGAGACTCTGATGAATTTTGACCCTCACTTTAAATCATTACAAGATGGCCGAACAGATATAAACATCCAGTACGAATTACTGGATATAGTATTTTTAACGTTGGTGGCTATTTTATGCGGAGCAGAAGGCTGGAAAGACATTCAACGCTTTGGTGAATCGAAGCTGGATTGGTTAAGAAAATACCGTGCATTTGAACAAGGCATACCCCAGCGTCATACAATAGCCCGAATTATAGGAAGTCTATCGCCGGATAACCTGTTGGATTGTTTTGTTAGCCGGCTAAATAGCGTAAGGGAAAAACAAGGTCATGAACATCTGGCTATTGATGGTAAAACCTTAAGAAGAAGCCATTATAACGGGGATAAAATGACGGCATTACACCTGCTCTCTGTAATGGCGGTAGACAGTGGTCTGGTGGTTTATCAAAGCCGTTCTGCAGGCAAAAAGAATGAAATTAAAAGCGTACAGGAGATTCTCGAACTGTTTGATGTTAAAGACAGTTGTGTCGCCCTGGATGCGATGCACTGCCAGAAAGAGACAGTGTCCACATTAAGAAAACAGCAGGCTGACTATGTCATCCAGGTTAAAAATAACCAGAAAACACTCTATGAGGAAATTAAGGCCTGGTTCCATAAGATAAAACGGGATGAACCGGAAACCATCAGTAGCCAGTCTTACGAAGAAGTAGATAAAGGACATGGCCGTATTGAACGGCGTCGCTATATCCGACTGGATGTCACCGACTGGGTTGAACCCGCGCAATCTTGGCAAGGCTTACACAGTGTCATTGAAGTCAAAAGACAGGTACAGAGCCAAGATAAAGAACGGACTGAATATTCCTATTACATTAGTTCATTGAAAGATGATGTAGAGAATATTGCCCAGAAAATAAGGCGTCACTGGCACATAGAAAACAGTCGGCACTGGGTATTAGACGTTGTTTTTAAAGAAGATGATTCAAGAATACGAACAGGAGACAGCCCTGAAAATATGGCTTTGTTTCGACGTTTTGCACTTAATATTGCTAAACAATCTCCTGTCAAAGACAATATGAAAGGTAAGTTAAAGCGGGCAGCATGGGACGATGATATACGGGCTAAATTATTATTTGGTTAAAATTTGATCAAAGT
>JBHNNM010000085.1:0-8820 GCA_048563625.1 Gammaproteobacteria bacterium
TTATCCTGTTCAGCTACACAGGCCAGTAATATTGACTGATCTTTTTCAAGCGTTCTTGCCGCCAAGTTCTCAAACCAAGGACGAGAAAAAGACATATTTTCTCCCGCCCCTTTTTTAAAGAGCACATTGGCACTCTCAGGCAGTTGAGTCCAGTCGGTGTAACAGACGAATCTCATTCAAGATTCGTACATTCTTTTCAGATTATCCGTTACATATTCATAGGTGTATGAATTTTCACCACAATGGATAAGATTATCGTCGTCATCTTTAAACGTTAAATAAGGTTTGGCATGTATGCCGTCTATCTCAATATTTGAGGTATCATCAATAATACTGGCCATGCTGAAGGCAATATGCGCCGTAGTATTTTCTAATGTCAGGCCTTCCAGACCTGCTTCAACAAGCTTGGTATGAATGGTTTCAGTAATTTCTCTGATAAATACCTGCTGGATTTCATCGAATTTTTCAATATCTAGTTTGAGTTCCATTTTGCTTCTCTTATGATTCAATGGTAAGGATTACGACATAACAGACAAGGTACCTGTAAATGCTGCTGCTTAGGCAGAATTGAGTCAGGTTTATGTAAATTAATATGAATAAGCAGCCGCTTTCGACCCTATAAAATTTTGCTGCGTATCATAACTTATTTTAAGAAAGCATAAACCAAAAAAATTAAAAAGTTGTGTATTTTTACTTTGACAATTGGGTGGAATCACATGTATTATATCCTACACATTGAAAATTAGCATACTCATACAAACTTATACTGGCCAGTATTACTAACTCGGTACTACTAACTTAGTATAGAGGCAATATGTATGAGCTAATCTGGGCTAAAGCAAACTAAAAGGTGATTTATGAGTGAAGCAAGCAATACTAGACCTAAGGTACCTGAAGGTCATTCTCGCTTTTTGACTACTCGTCAGAAAGAACCTAATGAAAAAGGTTTTGTTGGATATGATACTATCTGGGAACCCTTCCAGAAGGAAGTCCCATATCAGACTCCTAAGCGTCCATAAGATCTTGAGTAAGCTGTTCTGGCCAACGGCCAGTACAGCTTAACTTATATCCATCCTTGGCTATTCAGCCAAAGCAATACCTCTTCCAAATAAGCTCAATCTACAGACTCTTTTACGCTTAAATATACTTATACAGCCAGAAAAACGCATTGTTTAACTGTAACTGTACTATATAAGCTTAGTCATTATATGAGCTATAAAGGAACAGTAAGACTTCCATCGATATCCGGTCCATTTTCAATCTTTCCACCCGCAGCAACTTCTTCATCGGTTGCATCACGAACCAGTAATATTTCCAGTCTGAAAATAACATTTCGGCCACAAAGTGGATTGTTACCGTCAACCGTTATGGTTTTATCGTCCATTCTGGTCACAATAAAGTTTTTGGTATCGCCTTTCTCATTTTCCATAATAATGGTTGTACCGACTTCATGATATTCTTTCGGCACGTTTTCAAGGAGATCGGTAAACACTAATGATTCATCTCGATCGCCATATAATAAATGAGCGTCTATAGGTACTTCAATAATATCACCGACCGATTTGCCCTCTAATTCAGAAGCGACCGGGGTAGATAACACTTTATTAATACCATGCACATAACCAAGGGGAAATTCTACCTCAGTAAGTACGTCACCGGTTTTTTCATCAATAACCTGGTATTTAAGTTCAACGTATTTTTCGTTTTGTATAGTTTCTTTCATAATATTTAAAAAATGGATGCTGCAAAGATTTTTGACTCGCCTCTTTCATAGCCAACCACCATTCTGCCGAGCCATTCTCCTTCTTTTTTGGTACTGCGCACTCTAAATAGAAAAGTAACGTGCTCGCCACGACGAATAAAACCCAGGAAATCATAATCCGGAGAAAGACTACGTGTCAGTTCACTTTTGGCAAACTGATTACCTACTTCTACTTCATTCAGGCCCAATAATAAGTCATAAGAAAAGTTCCTGATAAACTTGCCATACTGGCCTTTGTTAGAATATTTAATCAGGTCTTCCCACCAGGGGATCCCGAGTTTTAAAAGCTCTTCATCTGTAAGGTTAATAATATTCATCTGTTACTCTTTATTTAACACAAAAAAAAAGACCAACAATAAGCTGGCCCTCTTTAAAGCCCGACAGAAGCCCATAAGAGTTTCTGTCGGGCGTTTTTTTACTACTTAGCTTTAGCTTTATTCAGTTCAGCCAGAGCTTTATCTTCGATGTCTCCAACCAGGTGATACAATGGAGCTTTTTCCATAGTATATTCACCAGTTTTTGGATCACGATGAGATACTGTCAGTACATGCCAGTTGTCATCATCAAGCTTCATCGCGTCACCACGGTAGTAATAACCAGGCCAGCGAGTTTCCTTACGGAACAAGGTATGATGCATAACAGCTTCAGAAGTCAGATGACGATGCTTCAATTCCCACGCACGCAGAAGTTCGTGGATATTTTCAGCAGCAATCTTTTCAAGATCCTCTTCAAGGGTCTTCATTTTCTTCAGACCGATATGTAAAAGTTTCTCGTTAGTCATGTAGTTAACAGTTACACCACCTGCGTATTCGTCCATCAGCTTCTGTAAGCGGTCAAGACCCTGACGTGAGTTAATGTAGTTAGGGTTAACACTACCGGCAACAATCTCATTGCGGTAAATCTTGTAGTGTTCCATAGGCTTGTAGATCTCTTCCTTACGGCGATTGATCTGCTCATCAGAAACACGGATACCCTGTGCCTTGCCATCGTCAATGTATTGACATGCAGCTTTAGCAGCCAGACGACCTTCAGTAAATGAACCTGAAGAGAATGCATGTGGAGTACCACCAACAGCATCACCCGCACCGAACAGACCTTCAACAGTCGTCATACGGTTATAACCCCAGAAGTACTCATCTGGAGAAATATCTTCAGGGCCTGAACACCATGCGCCACAACCGGTAGCGTGAGAACCCATAACATAAGGCTCAGAGGTAGTCAGCTCTGGGTTTTCGTGCTTAGGATTAACATCCGTTGCAGCCCACAGTACAGCCTGACCAACAGTCATACCCAGGAAGTTGTGCCAGCCAATCTCTTCAAGATGGGGATCCTGGAACGCTTCCATAGTCACCATGTGAATTGGACCCTTACCAGAAGCTACCTCATTAATGAATGCGTGGTTACGCAGACAGGTAGGAATGGGTCGGTGAGAAACGTGAGACGCTTCTGTATCCAGATAGGCTTTACCAACCATTTTTTCCAGGGCTGGGAACCATTTTGACTCGTACTCTTCGCCATCACAGTTCTGAGTATAAGTTTTAAGATGAAGGAAGTAAGCACCTACAGGACCGTAACCATCTTTGAAACGAGCCAGTACGATACGATTTTCCATCTGAGTCATTTTCGCGCCAGCACCGATCATCAGACCGTAAGCTGAACCAGATGACCATGGAGCATACCATACACGACCCGCACCTTCACCCACTGAACGTGGCTTAAAGATGTTAGACGCACCACCAGCACCAACAACAACAGTTTTGGATTTGAATACGTGGTAGCCACCAGTACGGACGTTGAAACCAACAGCACCCGCAACACGGTTTTCTTTAGATTCATCCATTAACAGGTGAGTAACACAGATACGGTTATATACCTTGTCAGCAGACTTCTTAGCCGCTTCAGCTACTAATGGCTTATATGATTCACCGTGAATCATAATCTGCCAGCGACCTTCACGCAGGTAGGAACCAGTCTTAGGGTTACGCATAATTGGCATGCCCCATTCTTCAAACTGGTGAACCGCTGAGTCAACGTGACGAGCCATATCAAATAACAGGTCTTCACGAACCATACCCATTAAGTCGATACGAGCGTAACGAACGTGATCTTCAGGATTGTTCTCGCCGAAACGAGTACCCATGTAACAGTTGATTGCATAT
The DNA here is from genome assembly GCA_048563625.1 of Gammaproteobacteria bacterium. Lineage (GTDB taxonomy): Bacteria > Pseudomonadota > Gammaproteobacteria > GRL18 > GRL18 > JANELJ01. The sequence continues at coordinate 3,922 of JBHNNM010000085.1, forward strand.
AAACCCTGTGCAACAGCACCAGAACGGTTAATATTTGCTTTTTCAGCAATAACAATCTTCTTATCTTTACCCCAGTAACGTGCTTCGAAAGCTGCGCCTGTACCACCAAGGCCGGCACCTACAACTAGAATATCGATATTATCTTCTATAATTGTTTTGTAGCCCATTAGTAGTAAACCCCTTCTTTCATTTCTAAACCATTCGATTCTAATGTATGGATATCACCATCATCGAGACGAATGTACTTAGGCTCGTTAAATAACAACTGACTGTTTCTCATTTCCTGAGAAGGTGCAGGCTGATTAGCAAGCTGAGGAATATGCTGACCCCAAGGTTTAGTGGTAATAGGCGCCAGAAGATTCAGATCAAGTTCACCATTGCGTGACTTAATACGCCATGCAATAACACCTTTTTCTTCATCACGGATAACACGAACAGAGTGACCTAATGGTGCGAAGTCCGCATAACCACGTACGTCAATTGCGTGGTGTGGGCAAGCTTTAACACAGGAATAACATTCCCAGCACATGTTCGGTTCAATGTTGTATGCACGACGGTATGTTGGGTCAATGTGCATGATGTCTGATGGGCAGATATCAACACAGTGGCCGCAGCCGTCACAGCGAGTCATGTATACAAAAGTTGGCATTCTTTTTCTCCTTAACTTTTGTTAATCGATTAATAATGGTGTGGGGGTTCGCTTTTGATACCAAGCCCCATATTAGGTGGGTTTTTACCCATGTATTCTGGAATATCAGGATATCTGGACTGCAGTCCTGGGTCAGTTAAGTCACCAACGTCAGGCAGGTTTTCCTGTGAACCGTCAAGCTTGGTCAGGCGCTTCTGATAAGCAGCAGCAGGCTTGAAGAACATGTGTGCAAATTTAGACCACAATACAGTACTGAACAGAGTAGTAGCAGAAAGGATAAACAGTACGAAGAATAACAGACCGGAACCTTCAAGACCGCCGCCAGTGATTGACCAGATTAAACCCCAGGTAACCATCATTAATGCAGAAACAATGAACAGATCGGCTTTTGACAGCTGATACCATTTATGACCTTCAGCAGACACATCAACACGAATCACAAACCAGAACCAGTAACCGCCCAGAGCCAGTGAAGCTGCACCCAAGTGCCACAAGAAGCCCCAGATACCGGCATCAGCATTTCCGGCATAACCGAATATCAGAACCACAGTAGATACGATGAAAGTAATAAAACCATACATGGTAAGCAGGTGTGACAGTCTACGTTGTGGGTTTGCAAATTCAGAGGAAGTCAGTACTTCGCTTAGAACAACACCTACAGCAGCTGAGGTTTTATCACCACTGCTGAGGCTGCGTCGAGCATTTTTCTGCTGTTTTGCCCCAACTTCAAAAAAGTACTTGGCACTTTTCTTGTGGACTACATCTATAATTGTACTAACGACAACTAATAGAAACATTAAAATTACATAGCCTTGCATCATTCCTGATGAAATAGCAAGATCTGCGAACGGATTTGTGGTCATTTACAGGACTCCTTAACATTGAATTAAATTCTGTACGTGAATTATAAAGGCGACTAATTCTAACACAATATTCATAATGATATATATCTTTAGCTATTTTATTTTAAAAATTTTCATCTTATTCCCCATGGTAATGTGAACAATTATCATTAACAGGATTAGCCTCCCCTGTTTATTTAATAGATTGTCATTTCTGTTGATATTATGCGGTTATTATGCTGCTTTTTTAAGCAACTTCCGACCCGACACCTTGTAAATGTTCTACACCCGAGATTTATACCTCATCTAATTCCAATTATATTCCTTACCATTCCCTCTCCCTTTTGGGGTATATAACCCTACTCCTGGACCAGGCAGGGTATTTGGATATAATTTTGTACTATGAAATAATGCTGTATCACCCTCAACTGCCAACCTGAAAAAATGGAATCCTTATAATGCTGCAAACTCAAATTATTCCTGTAACCGCCTATCAGCAAAACTGCAGCCTGCTCTGGTGTGACCAGACTAATGAAGCAGCCCTGATTGATCCCGGAGGGGACACGGAAATTTTAATGCAGGCCATTAAGGAAAAAGATCTAAATCTAACCCAGCTCTGGCTGACTCACGGGCACCTGGATCATATTGGCGGTACCGAAGAACTGGCCCGAACCACCGGCGCCAGAATAATCGGCCCTCATAAAGATGATTTTTTCTGGATTGATATGCTGCAGCAGCAATGTGAAATGTTTAACTTTCCAGCAGTCAATACGTTTAAGCCCGATCAATGGCTAAATGAAGGCGATTCCCTGACCCTGGGCCGGAAATCCTTTGAAGTTTTACACACCCCTGGCCATACTCCCGGACATATTGTGATTATTCACCATCTGAGTAAAACCGTCTGGGTGGGTGATGTTCTGTTTAAAAACTCCATTGGCCGCACGGATTTTCCCCGGGGCAATCACGAAGACCTGATTCAGGCTATTAAAACCAAACTATTTGCCCTGCCCGGCAATTACCATTTTGTACCCGGCCATGGTCCCGGCGGTACTCTGGAAGAAGAACAACAGCACAATCCTTTTTTAAAATAACAGCCGAAACACCACTATCAAAAGATAGCTTATAGACATTTTAACAGGATGCTATATAATTTTTTGATAATCGTACAGTAATTATCGAAAATTATGAAAATACAGCCTTTACCTTTATTTATACATTCTGTTCCTGCTGGTTTTCCCTCTCCGGCAGATGATTATCTGGAACAGTCTCTGGATCTGAACCGTTATTTAATCCGTCACCCGGCCGCCACTTACCTGGCCCGTGCCAAAGGACATTCCATGACCGGACGGGGTATTTTTGATGGTGATCTGCTGATCGTGGATCGTTCTCTGGAAGCCGGACATAACCAGATTGTAATAGCCGCACTGGATGGGCAACTGACCTGCAAGATCCTGGACAAACAGCATCAATGCCTGCGTGCAGCTAATAAAAATTACCCGCCAATTGCCATTAGTGAGTTTTCTGATTTAATTATTGAAGGCGTGGTGATCCATTCCATACGCCACCATACCCCGCCAGTATCCTGATCAAGGTAGTCTGAATGTTCTGTCTGGTTGACTGTAACAGCTTTTACGCCTCCTGTGAGCAGGTTTTCCGTCCCGATTTACGGGGTAAACCTGTAGTGGTGCTGTCTAATAATGACTGTTTTATTGTTGCCCGTTCTGCCCAGGCCAAGGCACTTGGCATTGGGGATTTACAGACCGTTTTTGATATTAAATCCTGGCTGCATAAAAACAGGGTCGCTATTTTTTCCAGCAATTATCCGCTTTACGGTGATCTCTCCAACCGGGTAATGGAAACTCTGAGGCTGTTCTCTGCCCATATTGAAATTTACAGCATCGATGAAATGTTTTTATTTCTGGATAATATTAAAAATGCATCGCTTAATGATTATGGCCGTACTATTAAAAATACCGTGTATAAACACACCGCCCTGCCGGTCGGAGTCGGGATTGCCCCGACTAAAACCCTGGCCAAGCTGGCTAGCCGGGCGGCCAAGGACATAAAAAAGTGCCAGGGCGTGTGCGTACTGGATACGGCCAGAAAATGGGACTGGATGAAAAAAAGAACTCCAGTCAATAAAATCTGGGGCATATCCACCCGCTTTGCCCGGCGACTGGCGGATTTAAATATTTATACCGCTCTGGAACTGGCCAGTACGGATCCAAAATACATTCGCCGTCATTTTAATGTCTGTGTAGAACGTATTATTGAGGAACTGAACGGTCATCCCTGCCTGTCACTGGAGGAAGTCCCCAATCCCCGTAAACAGATTTACTGCACCCGTTCTTTTGCCAGAAAAACCAGTCAACTGCAGCCCATACTGGATGCAGTCAGCCTGTATGCCGCCCGTGCCTGTGAAAAACTACGCAGCCAGGAATCACTGGCTGCCTCTGTTCAGGTGCTATTGTACAGTTCTACTTATCAAAGTAATTACTATAACAGTAGTAAAGTCGTACAGTTACCCTGGCCCAGCGATGATACCCGGCTGATCTCCCAAATAGCCCGTCAGACCATACAGAAAATGATCCGCCCCAATGTGTTTTATATGAAAGCCGGTATCGGCCTGCTGGAACTCAGCCCCAAACAACACCAGCAGTTAGATCTGTTTCATCCTCAGCAGTCGCATAAAACCGATCAGTTAATGGCGGTTATGGATAAGATTAATCATTATTACGGTAAGAATTCTATCTATCTGGCCGCAGAGGGTGTGCATAAAAAATGGGCCATGCGTCAGGCTTATCGTTCTCCGGCTTATACCAGTTGCTGGGGGGAGATTCCGGAAATTAAGTGTTAAGTGTTAAGTGTTAAGTGTTAAGTGTTAAGGGTTCAGCGTTCAGCGACATTATAAATTTTATTTTGGTAAAGGCGGTGGGTTATCGTTCATACTGCGCAGGAAGATAAGGAGTTTGGCGCGGTCTTTGTCTTTTTTAATGCCGCGGAAGTTCATACGACGGCCGGGAACGGCGCGTTTGGTATTAGTGAGATAATAGTTCAGTGTTTCCCAGGTCCAGGTGTGGCCGGAATTGCGCATGGCATCAGAGTAATCAAAATCTTTAGCGGTACCGGCTTTACGGCCGAAAACATTCCATAAATTCGGCCCTTTGCCATGGGTATCACTATAGTATTCATCATGGCATGAAGAACACTTGCGCATAAAGTATTCCTTACCCGCCTCCAGATCCGCAGATTTAAGCAGCTGCTTGAATTCAGGTGTTAATTCCGGTGTATAAGTACTTAACGGCCCGGTAGTGACCTTATCACCTGCACCGGCAAGTGCGGAATAACACAATATAGCAACGGATAACAGCCTGACCAGCATTCTGCGCATAATATTCTCCTGCAGCA
>JBHNNM010000086.1:0-8765 GCA_048563625.1 Gammaproteobacteria bacterium
GCGGAGAAGAGCCCAGAACAGACTGAAAAAATCATTAAAAACATGAAGTTCCACTATGCCCAGGGTTATCTGTACGGTAAACCCAGTCAACAGCCTGTGAAACTACCGGCTAAACTACCTTCTTAAGCTGATTATACCGCTTATGATTTTTGGAGAATAACATGGACAGACATTTATCATTATCTCAGGCAGCCCGTCTTATCGGTGTTAAACGGGGGGATATTCAAAAGAAAATTCAGGAAAACAAGCTAAAAGTTATGGAAGGTACCGTAACCCTTTCGGATTTAAAAAAGGCTTTTCCTGAGGCTCAGTATGAAGACAATACCATGCTTGAGAAAGTAGAAAAGTTCATGCGCGATGCTATGCATAAAATGGCTCAGAGTGAACGGGAAGGTGCCCAGATTGATGCTTTAAGCCGACGTCTGGTAAAAATGAATCAGGAACTGGCCGATGAGCGCAAGCGTGCAGAAAAAATGGAAGAACTTATTGATGCCCTGAAGCATCGTTTAATAGCCATAAATCTCGGGGATAATCCAGAACATGCTCTGAATGACTGTAAAGACTGGTTCCATACTGAAGTCAGAAACCTGGAAATAGAAAAAATGATCACCCCCATTGATCATATGGAGCAGCAGATCCATCAATTTATGCTGCCCCATGTACGCCTGCTTCCCAGCCGTCATGACTTTACTTCAGACAAGTCCGAAACCCTGCTGGAATCAGCATTGCGCAGTGGCCTGGCCGTGGATTACGGCTGTAATAACGGTAAATGCGGAAAGTGCAAGGCAAAACTGCTGTCCGGCAAGGTCGAAAAAACTGCCCATCAGGATTATGTTTTTTCAGAAAGTGAAAAAGCTCAGGGATATATTCTGACCTGCTCCAACCGGGCCATTACTGATATTACTCTGGAAACAGAAGAAGCCGTCAGTGCCGATGATATTCCATTACAAAGCATTACCGCCAAAGTGAAGAAACTGCAGACCATTAATGATCATGCCATTATTATGACCCTGCGCCCCCCCCGCAGTCAGCGTCTACGTTTTCTGGCCGGTCAGCATATTGAGCTGATCATTCCCGAAGGTAGCGGCGGCAGTGAAACCGAGCTGCAGGCTGAATATTCCATTGCCAGCTGTCCCTGCGAACCCAGCACTCTGGAATTTCATATTCCTGTCAATGACCAGAGTAATTTTGGCCAGGCTATTATCAAGCACGTTAAAGCCAACGACACTCTGAAATTAAAAGGCCCTTACGGCAGTTTTGTTCTGGATGAGGACTCACCCAATTCGCTGATTTTTGTCGCCTGGGATACCGGATTTGCGCCCATCAAAGGACTCATAGAACACGCCATGTCACTGGATAATGCCGATACCATTCATTTATACTGGATGACACGCAAGGTTGAAGAACACTACCTGGAAAATCTGTGCCGTTCCTGGAATGATGCTCTGGATAATTTTACCTATACCCCGATTGTTCTGGAACCAAAAACCGATGTGGTGGCGGAATCCTTAATCAAACATCTGCACAATGAGCATAAACATCTGCTTAATTTTGATTTATACATTTCTGCACCCGGACACCTTAACCATCTGTTAAAGCCCTTACTGCTGGCCAATGGTGTAAAACCTGAAAATATGCACTTTGAAAGCACCTTCCATGGCGACGAAATCAACGATTAACCACCCTGCTCTTAAATCCCCCTTTTTAAAAGGGTGACACAGGGGGTTATCAATCCGGAATTTTAGCCCTCAACTCATCCCGATCAAACCACCAGTTACCGTCACCGACAATGGCACCGACCACCAGCCCCATACGGGGCAGGAACACATCGGGATCTCTTAATTCCAGCTTGTCCATCCAGACATCCAGTCCCATCTGGGTTTCAACCTTGCTGTGCCGCTCAGCGACTTTGGCAATCATATTACCGGTGATCACCTTCAGATCTTCTTTTTTACGGCCCTCGGTGCGGTGATCCACAATAAAGTGGGCTGTCACAGCCGCCAGGGCAGCACCATCGGCATCATCCGGGGTTTCATTAATGACATAATTTAGCATATTAATGGTATATTCCGGCTCAACAGGATAAGTCACCGACAGCCAGACACCATGCTCCAGGGCAACAATGGAGGACGGCAGTTCTGTCTGGTAAAGTAAGTCGCAGGCTTCAATGGCCATCTGCCATTCTTCATTGGCAATGCAGATATCAAAGGCTTCCTTAGCATGATTCCAGACATCACTCATCTGGGTCATGCCCAGCTCAGCATTAGCCAGATCCAGCAACACTCTGGCTTTTTCCATGGGGGCGACCACCTTGGGTAAAGCCGCCAGCTTATCTGAAAATTCCTGTACCTTCTGTGCCAGAAACTCACGGGTTTCTTTGGCATCAGAGGTTTCAATCGGGCTATCTATTTCCTGTTTTTCCTGATTCATTTATTACTCCAGAGCTAATATGACTCCAAAACTATGACTCTTTAGGCCAAGGATTAAGGGGAATGTAATTGATTTAATTGGGGATAAACTATTGGGTTTCAAGCGACAGGCTTAATAATTTGCTGCGGATCTGGATCTGCTCAAGACGGGCCTGATAAATGTCTGAATTATCCGCAGCAGACAAAGAACTTAGCAAGGTCTCACTCCGTCGCAGAATTTCTTCTAACTGTTCCTTATCAAATAAGGTCAGTGCCGCTTCCAGCGACTCTTCTGACTCACTCAGTAAAGTCGGTACCAGTTGATTCCCGGCAATGGGTGAACGGGTTCGGAGTAGATCAGCAATAACAGGAAAACGCAGTAAATGATAATGGGTTTTCCGTGCCAGGGCTTCCTCATGCAGATTCTGCTCCGCTTCAGCATCACCCTGTGCTCCCTGCCAGATGGAGGCCATAATCACTTCTACCAGCCGGGTAATGGCCTGCTTTTCTGCTTCATGTTCCCCTGCCAGGCCACTGCAGACTTCATAAGCATGATCCAGGCGGGCTTTCAGTTCCAGCAACACTTCACTGTCTTCATTGGGCTTTAATTCAGCCACTTCTTCCACCAGCTGTACAAAAGACTGGCCGAATTCTTCCTGCTCTTTTTCATCCATAAAACGGGCACCGCTTAAACGCTGCTCATCAAATTCCCGCACGTTTTTATCAAACAGCGGATTCTGATACTGCCGTTTAAGATGCCGCTCCCGCATACCGGGACGGGGTAAAAATTCCAGAGTCATGCAACTACCTTTTTCACAAACTTATTTCACAAACTTATTTCATAAACTTTTATAAACCATATTATTTTGCCTGCAGTAATAACTTAATGCATCACCGGCGGTTTAGGATGAAACTCCAGTTTCTGCCCTTCCGGCTTGATTTCATCAAAAATAAACTCCACCCCGATTTTATTACCGGATTCGCTCTCTTTAACCATTGCCTTAGACTGTTTCAGGTCCGGCATCCGATCCACCAGATAGGAAAACAGTATAATGGCCGTTTTATCGTCTTCTTTTTGCAGTGCCTGCACCAGATTCAGTGCCACAAACTGGGTTTTCTGTTCCAGATCAGGTTGCTCCACCTTCTGCCCAGCCAGCATAAAGCCTTCTTCCAGGGATCTGTCCATATCCTCCAGGTAATTTTTCTGCTGCTCCGTCAGGGCAATAGAACGGTCATAAGTTAAAACTTCCTGCCCCTCCAGTAAAAACGAGACTTTTTCAGATCCGCTTGCTTCAGACATAGCTTTCCTCTTTAATACAGTTAACTTTTTATTCGGTTTAAAAGGTGCTTTTGACATTTTTTTCAGACTGACATATAGACAAACTTTAGAAGATGATAAAATTAGTTAGAAATAACAGATAATAGATGATACAATAAAACTTGACTAAATTACTGGGACTTTAAGCCTTTAATCAGGTAAAACAGGCAACACAATATGACAGCACAACCACAAAACGAATTGTCCGAAGAGGATTATAACATAAAAATCACCAATGCCGTGATGCACATTATGGACCAGTGGCAACTGGACGGTGAACATATTCTCTCCATTATGGCATTACCCAAAAATGTAAAAGTCCGTCACCTGAGCCAGTTCAGGCATGACACCGCATTTCCGGACACACCTGAAGTACAGGAACGTCTGCGTCATATTCTAGGTATTATAGATGCACTGTCCACCAGTTATCCGACCAACCCAAAAATGTCCCTGTTCTGGATGACCCGTGCCAGCAAGAAGTTTAAAAACCGCTCACCGATTCAGGTCATGGTAAAAGATGATCTGGAAGGCATTATCCAGATCCGCAAGCATCTGGACTGCAGTTACGACTGGTTTGGTGACTCAAACTAAGCCCTAACCCGGACTCTGCTCCTCTTAAGTCCCCCTTTTTCAAAGGGGGATAAAGGGGGTTTAAGTCAAAAAAGGGGAAAATTGAAAGCTTAAAAACAGACGGACACTATTTAGTAACCAGAATATCCTGCATAATTAAATACTGCAGATCCGAACCGTAAAACATATTCAGTGCATCTTCCGGCGTACAGACCACAGGCTCACCGCGTCGGTTCAGGGAAGTATTAAGCACCACGCCATTACCTGTTAACACTTCAATTTCTTTTAATAAAGCATAATACCTCGGATTAACCGATTCTTTTACCGCCTGGGCACGGGCCGTACCGTCTTCATGCACCACTTCCGGCACCCGTTCTGCCCAGCCATCATTGACCTCAAAAGTAAAGGTCATAAAAGGGGCAGGATGATCGGTTTTCAGCATCTTCGGGGCTACGGTATCAAGCATACTGGGGCAAAACGGACGCCAGCGCTCACGGAATTTAATCTGCTCATTAATCCGGTCTGCCACACCGGGAATACTGGGACAACCTAAAATACTACGCCCGCCTAATGCCCGGGGACCAAATTCCATACGCCCCTGAAAGCAGGATACGGGGTTACCATCGGCCAGGATTCTGGCAATGTTTTTGGGCACTTCGTCTATCTGTTTATATTTAACGTCCTGACCGTGATCATCCTGGTATTTCTGACAGGCTTCGATACACTGTTCATTAGTAAATTCCGGCCCCAGGTAAACGTGCTCCATTTTTTCAAGCTCAATACCTTTAGAGGCAATCACATAAGAAGCGGCACCAATAGCGGTTCCGGCATCAGAAGCCGCCGGCTGTACAAACAGCTCTTTAACTTCGTCCCGAGCAATAATTTTCTGGTTCAATTTAACATTCAGGGCTGCTCCACCGGCAAAGGCAATTTTTCCGGTTTCCTTAATAATATCGCCCAGATAATGATCCATTAGTTTGAGCGAAATGTCCTCGAACAGTTTCTGCATGGAGGCCGCATAATCCACATAGGGATCATCAATTTCATCGCCTTCCCGTTTTGGGCCCAGCCAGTCAATCAGAGCGGGAGAAAAATAATAGCCCTTGCCGTTTTCCTTATAACGCCGGGTACCAATTACATTGACCAGTTTGGTATTAACCTTAAAGTCTTTACCATCAAAATCAATCAGACGGGAAAAATCGTATTTATTGGGATCACCATACGGTGCCATACCCATAACCTTGAATTCACCATCAAGCATTTCAAACCCTAGGTATTCAGTAATAGCACCATACACACCGCCCAGTGAATCCGGATCGTAAAATTCCTTAATTTTATGGATTTTACCGTTTTCCCCGTAACCAAAAAAAGTCGTAGCGTATTCACCCTTACCGTCAATGCCCATAATGGCGGTTTTCTCTTTAAAACCACTTAAATGGTAACAACTGCTGGCATGGGCCAGGTGATGTTCTACCGACTCAAACTGAATTGCCGTCCAGTTAATGCCGACTTCTTCACACATGGCTTTGATATAACCGACATAGCGGCGATAACGGCGATTACCGTTAAACAGGGCATCTAATGCCCGGTCCGGTGCATACCAGTAGCGCTTAGCATAATGCCAGCGGGCCGAGGAAGACAAGGGAATTTCAGCATAAGGAACGGCGACAATATCAATTTGATCGGGCGTAATACCGGCATAATCCAGACAAAAGCGGGTGGCATGTACCGGGATTTTACCTTTGGCATGTTTGTCCCGGATAAAACGCTCTTCTTCAGCAGCGGCAACCAGCTTGCCGTCAAAAAACAGGGCGGCAGAGGGATCATGATTTAGGGAACCGGAAAGCCCGAGAGTGATTAGCGGCACTAATTATTCCTTCTACGACAGTAATGATTATGATTAACTGAGCTATTTTAGCAATTATTTGATCAGGAAGTAATAGCGGACATATTTTTTAGCATTTGCTGTAAATCATCCTGCCACTGCACGGGTTTAAGACCAAAATTCTGCTGTAGTTTAATACCGTCCAGTTTGGAATTAGCCGGGCGTTTAACCGGCGTGGGAAATTCAGATGAGGGGATCGGGGTCAGCTTCATAGTCTTATTAATCAAACCCAGCTTTTCAGCCTGTTGAAATATCTCTCTGGCAAATTCAAACCAGGTAACACCCGGCTCACTTTGCAGATGGTAGGTACCCCAGGGGAATTCAGGTTGATTAAAGTTATCCGCTTCCAGAATGGACTGCAGACTCTGACTGATGGCTCTCGCCGATGTCGGAGCACCGAACTGATCATTGACAATGCTTAATTCATCCCGTTGTTCCGCCAGCCTGAGCATGGTTTTGACAAAATTATTGCCCTGCTCACCAAATACCCAGCTAACCCGCAAAATAATATGCCTGGGCCAGATGGCTTCAATAGCCTGATCACCCTGCAGCTTCGAGACTCCGTAAACTCCGGTAGGGTTGGGTTGATCCATTTCCGTATAAGGCGTGTCTTTTTCCCCATCAAAGACATAGTCTGTAGAAATATGCAGCAGGGGAATGGCCATTTGTTTACAGGCTTTGGCTAGGTTTTCACTGCCTAGGGCATTTACTGCATAGGCCTGCTCAGATTCCTGTTCCGCTTTGTCTACAGCGGTATAAGCTGCCGCATTAATAATGACATCCGGGTGTATTTGCTCAACTTTTTGAATCAGTTGCTCAAAATTGGTGATATCAAGCTCACGAGAGCCGAAATCAAACACCTCATAGCCCCTGACCTGAGCGTCCTTTACCAGCTCACTGCCAACCTGCCCTTTAGCTCCGGTGATCAGTAATTTCATAAATTTTAGTCGTATAAGTTATTGGAATAGTCAAACAGATCAACCGCATCCTGCAATAAGGGGTGGGTTTTATCCTTATCTGATAAAACCAGCTCAGAAGCCGCAATTTTCCAGTCAATCCCAAGCTGAGGATCATCGAATTTTATGCCCCGATCACATTCAGGGGAGTAGTAATTATCTACTTTATAGGAAAAAATCGCTGTTTCTGAAAGTAGCACAAAACCATGGGCAAAACCCCTGGGGATAAATAACTGGTGTTTATTTTCAGCCGATAATTCCATACAGACATGTTGGCCAAACGTGGGCGAACCTTTTCGAATATCCACCGCCACATCCAGTACCAGTCCTTCAATAACCCTAACAAGCTTGCTTTGGGCATGAGGGGGTAGCTGATAATGCAGCCCCCTTAAAACTCCATAACCGGAGCGGGATTCATTATCCTGTACAAAGTCCGTTTTAATGCCGGTTTCCGCCTCAAAAGTGTCGGCCCGAAAGGTCTCAACAAAATAACCCCGTTCATCACCAAACACTTTAGGCTCAATTAAGATAACATCAGCAATAGCTGTTTTTGTATATTTCATTTTTTGTGTCTGTTTTTAACCTGAAAACTGATAAATTTTACACCATTTAGACACTTAAAGTGCATAAATTTATAAGCTAAAGAAATATTACCAATTTATTAAATACCCCTTGCATCTTGAAAAAAAGACCGTATAATACATTCCATCAGTTGCGGGGTGGAGCAGCCTGGTAGCTCGTCGGGCTCATAACCCGAAGGTCGTAAGTTCAAATCTTGCCCCCGCTACCAAATTTCTTTAAAAAAAGCAGAGACTTAGAAACCTCTACTTTTTTTATGCCTGTTCGAAAATTCTCTGTGCCCAGTTTGTGCCCATCCTGTGTCTTTTTCGTGCCCAGGAACTTACCTGCTAAAATTTACAATACGTTTTTTTGACCTTCGGTCTGTTTTTTCCAAATCGCATTCAAACTGAACACGCTCAAAATAAAATCACATAAAAAATAAATTTGTCCACTTCAGACATTTATTTTTCATCAACATTTTCAAATAACTCACAAACCGTACAATCAAAAAAATCACATAATTTAGCAATAACATCTAAATCAACACGCTCAGCAGTTTCATGATACAGGAGAGTTAAAGTACCTCTGTTTATGCCTGTTTCTCTTGATAAATCACTGATTTTTAATTTTCTTTCACCAGCTAGTTTCGATAAATGACACTTAATCATTGTTCTTCCATCAAACAAAATAACCTTTTATAGGTCATAAAAGGTTGCAATAGATTATTTTTATACTATAATGAACTACAGGTGAACAAAATAATATTAAACAATCATATTTTGTTCATCAATTATACATAAATAGTATGGGGAATAAAAATGCAGTAAACTTACTTAACAACTCAAGAGTTATCCCAACGTATTAAATATGACATTCGCACCATCCGTGAACGCTTAAAAGATAGCGTTTTATTCGAAGGGATTCATTACTTTCGTCCATTGTCCCACGTCAACTATCTTGTCCGGTTTAACGACAATTACGATGGCCGGTTGAGTGCCTGTTTATTTTCCTTTATTTTTTCTTCGGTAACTTTCTCCTTCAATTTCAATAATGGTTGAATGGTGGAT
>JBHNNM010000087.1:0-8751 GCA_048563625.1 Gammaproteobacteria bacterium
TGGGGATACATCAGGGTTTGGATAATAAAGAGGAATTCCTGTTTCAATACTAACCAAGAGGCAATATCTTTCACCATCACTTTTTATAAATGTATTGACTGAATTTTTGTTCATGCAGCACCATTTCTTTACACACTTTCATGTGTAGCTTATATCTTATAATTTTACAACAACAATTTACACTTTTTATTCCGCATAAAAGACAAAAGCCTTTGTTTTCACAAAGGCTTTTGCTAATTCTTTACAAATAAAGTCTATGGTGTCCTTTAAAAAGGTATATCATCATCAAAATCTTCCTCAAACGGCTGTGCGGCGGGAGCCGACTGGGGCTGGTTCTGAGGTTGAGACTGATTAAACTGCTGGTTTTGCTGTGGTGGCTTATTCTGGTTCTGCTGGAAACCTGAATTCTGCTGATTGTCTTGGTTAAAGGAAGTATCACCGCCGGTACGGCTGTCCAGCATTTGCATATCACAGTTAAAACCATCTACTACAACTTCTGTAGTATAACGATCCTGGCCGTTTTTATCCTGCCACTTACGGGTCTGCAGCTTGCCTTCAATATAGACCTGGGAACCTTTGTGCAGGTATTCACCGGCGACACCGGCTAGGCCACCAAAAAACACCACCCGGTGCCATTCGGTACGCTCCTGACGTTGTCCGGTATTTTTATCTTTCCAGGTTTCTAGAGTGGCCAGGTTGATATTGGTAATAGGCTTACCATCCTGTGTATAACGAACTTCCGGCTCTTTCCCCAGTCTCCCTACCAGGATTACTTTATTAACTCCAGCCATTATTTATCCTCTTTTTAATATTGCTCTTCAAATTGTGTTCTTATGTTTTATGCGAATACTGCTCTGACAGTTTCAGCAGTCCCTCTTTATCCAAGGCATGTAATTCCACTTTTAAATAAGCAGCCTGATCCTCCGGGATCACTACGGCCTCTGCCACGCCGCGAATAGCGGTCAGACCTGCTGTGGCTTTTAACACGTCCTGTTCCTGAATATTACCCAGTTTCACCACATAAGTACTCAGATAACGCGGCGACTTCATGGTCAGGGCAAATAACAGCCATACCAGCATAGCCGAGGCGGCAAACAGGAAAACTCCATTTATACCATATAAGCCTAATAACTTTCCACCTATCAGGCCGCCAAAAAAGGCACCCAGGAACTGACTGGTACTGTAAACACCCATAGCCGTACCTTTGGCCTCAGTCGGTGACATTTTAGATACCAGAGAAGGCAGGGAGGCTTCCAGAATATTAAAGGCGGTAAAAAATACCAGAATAAAAATAGTCAGACCGTAAATAGAATCATGAAATTCCCAGAAGCCCAGTTCTGCCAGAGCTACAACGCTAATGGCCCCTACAAATACTTCTTTCATACGCCGTTTACTCTCGGCAATAATAATAAAGGGCACCATCAGTCCCATTGCCAGCAGCATCACCGGCAGATAGATTTTCCAGTGCTCGACAGACGGCAGGTTGGCATGTTGTTGATCAACCAGTGCAATCGGTATCACCAGGAAGGTGGCGGTTAACACCATATGCAGAATTAAAATACCCATATCCAGGCGTAGTAACTGCCGGTCTTTTAAAATAGTTCGGAACTGTTCCGGTACCGGCTCGGTTTCCCGGTGGAAACTTTTTGGTGCATCAGGCACCCAGAACAGGGTAACGGCCACACCCAGCAAGGCAAATACCGCCGTTAACCAGAACATACCGTCAACCCCAATCCATTCATTGAGGATAGAACCGGCGACCATGGCTACTGCAAAGGAAAAACCGATGCTCATACCAATGGTCGCCATAATTTTCAGCCGATGTTCTTCGCGGGTTAAATCAGCCGCCAGAGCCATAACAGCCGCAGCAACCGCCCCACTGCCCTGAATAATCCGCCCCAGAATCACACCGTAAATAGAATCTGAAACGGCCGCAACCACACTGCCTGCTGCAAAAATCAGCATCCCCACTACAATCACCGGCTTGCGGCCAATCTTGTCTGACAGCATCCCGAAAGGAATCTGAAAAATAGCCTGAGTTAAACCATATGCACCAATGGCCAGACCGATTAATAAGGGGGTATTGCCTTCCAGTTGTTGACCATACAGAGAAAAAACCGGAAAAACCATAAACAGGCCCAGCATACGCAGAGAATATATACTGGCCAGTGATAACGAGGCCTGTTTTTCAGTGGGGGTTAGTTTATCGATTTCGGTTTGTGATGACTTACTGCTCATTATGTTTAATTTAAATACCCTAATATTTAACTCAGCTACGGATTAAATTCATAACAAATCAATAACTAAAATTATTCTACTTTTCATTGTTCTTTTACTTAGAAAGACAGTATATTATCAGTTTTTGTTCAGGCTTGTTACTATATTTTATGGATACAATTAAAATTCAAGGGGCACGTACCCATAACCTTAAAAACATTCATTTAGAGCTGCCTCGAGATAAGCTCATTGTGATCACCGGCCTGTCCGGTTCCGGTAAATCATCCCTGGCTTTTGATACCATTTACGCTGAAGGCCAGCGCCGTTATGTTGAATCCCTGTCCAGCTATGCCCGGCAGTTTCTGTCCATGATGGAAAAACCCGATATTGATCATATCGAGGGTTTGTCCCCGGCCATTTCCATAGAGCAGAAGTCTACCTCACATAACCCTCGCTCGACTGTAGGTACAGTCACAGAAATCTACGATTACCTACGTTTATTATTTGCCCGTGCCGGTGAACCCCGCTGCCCGGAACACCATACTACTCTGGATGCCCAGACAGTCAGCCAGATGGTGGATCGAACTCTGGCTCTACCCGAGGGCACTAAGCTTATGTTGCTGGCACCTGTGGTGCAGGATCGCAAGGGTGAACATCATGTACTTTTTAATGAACTGCGGGCACAGGGCTTTATCCGGATCCGCATTGATGGCGAAATCTATGAACTGGACAATCCTCCGGAACTGGAACTGCATAAAAAACACACCATTGAGGTGGTTGTGGATCGCTTCAAGGTGCGGGAAGATCTAAAACAGCGCCTAGCCGATTCTTTTGAAACAGCTCTGGAACTGTCTAACGGCACGGCCCGAATTGCCCTTATGGATAATGATAAGGAAGCTGATATTTCTTTTTCTGCCCACTTTGCCTGCCCGGAATGCGGCTACAGCCTGACGGAACTGGAGCCAAGAATATTTTCCTTTAATAATCCTGCCGGTGCCTGTCCCAGCTGTGACGGACTGGGGGTTAAACAGTTTTTTGATCCGCAGAAAGTCGTGCACAATCCTGATGCACCTCTGACTTCCGGTGCAATCCGCGGCTGGGATCGGCGCAATGCCTATTATTTTCAGATGCTCAAGTTACTGGCAGAACACTATGATTTTGACCTGGACACACCATTTAATGAACTGCCGAAAAAAATACAGGACATGATCCTCTATGGTAATCAGGGTGAAGTCATTAATTTCGTTTATGTTAATGACAAGGGCAGAAAAACCACCCGCAACGCACCCTTTGAAGGGGTGATCCATAATATGCAGCGCCGCTATCTGGAAACCGATTCTAATGTAGTGCGCGAAGAACTGAGCAAATACCAGACTGTTCATGCCTGTCCGGACTGCCACGGCAGCCGACTTAATATTGCGCCCCGTAATGTCTTTATAAAAAGCAAAAACCTACCCGAAGTCGTGGCCATGTCCATTGGTGATACCGCCGAGTTTTTTGAGAAACTTAAATTACCCGGTAAACGAGGCGAAATAGCCAAAAAGATTGTGGTTGAAATTAAACAACGGCTTAACTTTCTGGTGAATGTCGGCCTGGAATATCTTACCCTGGATCGCAGTGCCGAAACCCTCTCCGGTGGTGAGGCCCAGCGGATCCGCCTGGCCAGCCAGATTGGTGCCGGACTGGTAGGTGTAATGTATATCCTGGACGAACCGTCTATTGGCCTGCATCAGAGAGACAATCAGCGCCTGTTAAACACACTCAATTATTTAAGAGATCTGGGCAATACCGTTATCGTCGTGGAACATGATGAAGATGCTATTCGTGCGGCGGATTATATTGTGGATATCGGCCCTGGTGCAGGGATTCTTGGCGGTGAAATTGTCGCCCAGGGTTCTTTAAAACAGATACTGAAAAACAAAAAATCCATTACGGCTCAATTTCTCAGCGGAGCAGATGCTATTGCTGTACCAGAACAGCGTACCCCAATGGATAACAAACGCCTGTTAAAAATTAAGGGGGCTTCAGGCAATAATTTAAAACAGGTTAATGTCACTATCCCGGTTGGTTTACTTACAGTTGTGACCGGAGTTTCGGGTTCAGGCAAATCCACCTTAATTAATGATACTCTGTACCAGTATGCTGCCGGTATTTTAAACCGTGCCAATACTTCTCCGGCGCCATTTAAGTCTATTGAAGGGCTCGATCAGTTTGACAAGGTCATTGATATAGACCAGAGCCCTATTGGGCGTACTCCCCGCTCCAATCCGGCCACCTATACCGGTCTGTTCACTTCCATCCGTGATTTATTTGCCGCTACTAACGAAGCCCGTTCCCGGGGCTATAATGTTGGCCGCTTCAGTTTTAATGTTAAATGCGGACGTTGCGAAGCCTGTCAGGGTGATGGGGTTATTAAGGTTGAGATGCATTTTCTGCCTGATGTTTATGTCCCCTGTGATGTCTGCAAGGGTAAACGCTATAACCGGGAAACCCTGGAGATTAAGTACAAGGGTAAAAATATTTATCAGGTGCTGGATATGACCATTGAAGAAGCTCATGAGTTTTTTAGTGCCATACCAGCATTAAAGCGTAAACTACAGACTCTGCTTGATGTGGGCTTGTCTTATATTAAGCTGGGACAGAGTGCTACGACTTTATCCGGGGGTGAAGCACAAAGAGTTAAGTTGTCAAGAGAATTGTCCAAGCGGGATACGGGTAAGACTCTGTATATACTGGATGAACCAACCACAGGACTGCATTTTTATGATATTAAGCAGTTATTGCAGGTTTTGTTTAAACTACGTGATCATGGGAATACGGTAGTTATTATTGAGCATAATCTGGATGTGATTAAAACAGCAGACTGGATCATTGATATCGGGCCGGAAGGGGGTAATAAAGGGGGTACGGTTATTGACTGTACTACGCCTGAGGAGCTGGTTAAGAATAAGGAGTCTTATACGGGGGAGTTTTTAAAGGGGTATTTAAAATAGGGGCATGGGAGAAGGAATGTAGTGGATAAAAAAACCGGGACAGACCCGGTTTTTTTATGCCCTTTTAGGGGCTGAAGGTTCTGAAAAAGTCAGTGAAACTTATTCTTCTTCTTCGATATCATCTTCGTCTTCATCTTCAATAATGGGACGATCTACCAGCTCTACATAAGCCATAGGAGCATTGTCACCCTTACGGAAGCCGCATTTTAAAATACGAATATAACCGCCTGGACGGTCCTGGTAACGTGGGCCGATTTCAGTAAACAACTTGGCAGTGACTTCATTGTCACGGGTGTGTGCAAAAATAACACGACGGTTGGCTACAGAATCAACTTTGGCGCGAGTGATCATAGGTTCAACTACGCGACGCAGTTCTTTGGCTTTAGGTAAAGTGGTTTTAATAATTTCATGACGCAATAAAGAAACAGCCATGTTTTTAAACATCGCCTTACGATGTGAGCTGTTACAATTTAATTGACGTCCACTCTTACGATGACGCATGATAATTTTCCTTTATTAATCTATAGCACCCAGCCATAACAACATGACTGAATCTAAGTTACTATAAATACTGCTTACGCAGGTTTGATACCTATTAAATTTAAGGTATTTGTAATAATTAGTCTCCATCCATAAATTGCTCTGCTCTTAAGTCCCCCTTTTTCAAAGGGGGATAAAGGGGGTTTAAGCCTTTGATTTGCAACCCCCTCAATCCCCCTTCTAAAGAAGGGGGAAGTTAAAAGCTTAATGCACGGATAAAAACTAATCAGGCCTTGGTGCTATCTTTTAAAATAGCAGGAGGCCAGTTTTCCAGCTTAATGCCCAAGCTCAGGCCTTTGGAAGCCAGTACGTCCTTAATTTCAGTTAAGGATTTCTTACCCAGGTTAGGTGTTTTTAATAACTCAACTTCAGTACGCTGAATCAGATCACCTATAAAGTAAATTTGTTCGGCTTTCAGGCAGTTGGCTGAACGGACCGTTAATTCCAGATCGTCGATAGGACGTAACAGAATTGGGTCAATTTCAGGTTCTTTCTCTTTCTGCTCTTCCGGATCACGAACATTCAGGTTCACGAAAGAAGATAACTGGTCAGAAAGAATGGTCGCCGCATGCTTGATAGCTTCTTCCGGATCGATAGTACCATTGGTTTCCAGATCGATGATCAGCTTGTCCAGGTTAGTACGTTGTTCTACCCGGGCATTTTCTACCTGGTAGGATACTTTTAACACTGGGCTGTAGCTAGCATCAAGCTGTAAACGGCCAATAACCGAATCAGAATCTTCTGGACGGTTACGGGTATTGGAAGGCTGATAGCCAATGCCTTTGTTAATACGCAGTTTCATATTAATTTCTGCACCGGAAGACAGGTTACAGATAACATGATCGGGATTGGCAATTTCAACATCGTGGTCCAGAGCAATATCAGCAGCAGTCACTACCGCAGGACCTTTCTTGTTCAGGGCCAGCACAACTTCGTCACGATTGTTTAAACGAATGGCTACACCTTTCAGGTTTAACAGGATTTCAATAACATCTTCCTGTACACCTTCAATACTGGAGTATTCATGTAATACGCCATCAATCTCTGCTTCGTAAATGCATGCACCTGTCATAGAAGAGAGCAGTATGCGACGCAATGAGTTACCTAAAGTATGTCCGAAACCTCTTTCCAGTGGCTCCAGTACGACTTTCGCATGATTTTCTGAATATTGTTGTACATCGACCAGCTTGGGTCTTAGAAACTGAGATACAGAGTCCTGCATGAAGTGTCCTCATAGCATAAATTATTTTTATAACGCCAAAAGCCTTATTGATAAAACTATCAATAAGGCTTTTGGCAAGAGTGAAATTACTTGGAGTATAATTCCACAATCAGGTTTTCCTGAATTTCTGTTGGCAGTTCGCTACGTTCTGGAATGGACTTGAAAGTACCTTCCATAGCTTTCTCATCAACTGAAATCCACTCTTCAATTTCGCGCTGTTTGCGAAGTTCAAGAGCATCTTTGATACGTTGCTGGTTTTTTGCTTTCTCACGAATAGAGATAACATCACCGGGTTGAACTGTGTAAGACGGGATATTAACAATCTTACCATTAACCAGGATAGCCTTGTGGCCAACCAGTTGTCTGGCTTCTGCGCGGGTAGAGCCAAAGCCCATACGATAAACAATATTATCTAAACGCTGTTCCAGAAGTCTTAACAGATTCTCACCGGTTGCACCCTTCTGACCGGACGCTTTTTTGTAGTAGTTTCTGAACTGTTTTTCCAGAACACCATAAATTCTTCTGACTTTCTGCTTTTCACGCAGCTGCATACCGAATTCACTTAAACGACCACGTCCCGTACCATGTACGCCGGGTGGTTGTTCCATATTACATTTGGTATCTAATGCACGCAGGCCGCTTTTAAGACCCAGGTCAGTTTTTTCACGACGTGATAGTTTACAAGTCGGTCCAATATATCTGGCCATAATTTAATTCCTTCTCGTTAATCTCTTTACTGTTCTCTTGGAAGATAAAAGTCGTTTATACACGACGCTTCTTAGAGGGACGACAACCATTATGCGGGATAGGGGTTACATCAGTAATACTGTTGATTTTGTAACCCAGTGCATTAAAGGCACGAACTGCAGATTCACGACCAGGACCTGGACCTTTTACGTTCACGTCAAGATTCTTAATCCCCATTTCCAGAGTGACTTTGCCAGCTCTTTCAGCTGCTACCTGAGCAGCAAATGGAGTACTTTTTCTGGAACCACGGAAACCAGAACCACCTGCAGTAGCCCAGGCCAGAGCATTGCCCTGACGATCCGTGATGGTAATAATTGTATTGTTGAAGGATGCATGGATATGTGCAATTCCGTCAACCACCGTACGTTTTACTTTTTTACGTGAACGACTTGGTTTAGCCATTAGTTTTACCTATATAATTTTAAATCTTAGCAGAGCATGTAGTGAGCTGTTCTTCCTCATAGAAATAAGCAGTCATTTCAGCTTTGATAACACTCTTTTATTGAATCAGTCTTTTGTTTATTCAGTTTGTTCGATAGTATTTGCTATTTATAATATCAACAAGAATTTATGGATTGTGATCGGCCTTTCCTGAAGAAAGGCCTGCAAACTTACTTACGAATAGGCTTACGAGGACCCTTACGAGTTCTGGCATTCGTTTTAGTACGCTGACCACGCAGAGGTAAACTTCTGCGGTGTCTTAAACCACGGTAACAACCCATATCCATCAGACGTTTGATGTTCATGGACACTTCTCGTCTCAGATCACCTTCTACAGTAAACTCACCAACTAAGGCACGAATAGCATCCAGTTCTTTTTCTGATAACGCTTCAACTTTAGTAGCACCGTCAATGCCGGCCTGTTCTAAAATCTTTTTGGAGCGGGTTGGACCAATTCCATAAATCGATGTTAATGCAATAACTGCATGTTTTCTATCTGGAACGTTTACACCAGCAATACGAGCCATAAAGGCACTCCCATTAATCTAATAGTAATACAAAGAGCGCGTAATTATACGCACTGTTATAAGT
>JBHNNM010000088.1:0-8533 GCA_048563625.1 Gammaproteobacteria bacterium
ACTCGCTATGATAAGCTGGAAAGAAACTATGCCAGTACATTAGCGTTAGGCTGTTGTATGGTGTGGCTTCCTATGTGGAATGGTTAAATTTTGTACACAAAAGATCAACAGCCCCTAGTATCTAAATTATCAGTTTCTGGATTGTCCGGGTATTTTGTAACGGGTATATGAATAAACTCATCATCCGGCTGCTCTTTGGATCTGAAAAAAAACAGCATAAACAGAAAAAGCATGGCGATTACCAGAGACAGCAGAAGGTATTTTATATCTGATGATTGGGCAAATGACTGGTCAATAAATGAAGACAGCTGATTTACAAAACTGGAATTTAAAAAATCGGATAAAAGGTCGGATAAAAACTCAGACATAAAATAGCTGCCCTGTTGATCTGGACTTACTGTGAGCGGATGTTCAATACTTCCCTGCATTACCATACACCTTCTGAACGACTTATAAATATTAACACGTATTAATATTATATCTCAGATTATTCTAAGGAACGTAAAAATTATCTTACTTTCGTTTAATTTCTGGTGTATTTCCAGGAAATAGCAAAAGCCACAAAGGATAATACGGCTGCCAGGATAAAGGTCAGAGTGGAACCCTGGCTTTCCCACAGGTAACCGCCGTACAGGCTGCCCATAGCACCGCCAACGCCAAAGCTGACACTGCTGTAAAGTGCCTGCCCCTTGCCCTGATTATTACCTTTGAAAAAACGATGGATATAGGCAATGGCCACAGCATGATAAATCCCAAAGGTTGAGGCGTGAAATATCTGGGCAAAAGTGGTTAACAGAGCATTATCAATAAAGAAGGCAATCATCAACCAGCGCAGGGAGCCTGAAAACAGGCTGGCCAGCAGCAGGTTTCTAAATCCAAAGCGTTTAACCAGCCAGGGCATCAGCACAAAGGCCACGACCTCAGACAGAACACCTATAGCCCAGAGCACACCTATCCAGGATTTTTCATAGACATGCTCTTCAGCATAGATTGAATAAAACGTGTAGTACGGACCGTGACTGGCCTGTACCAGCAGGCAGGCTGTCAGCAGAGCAATGACTTCCGGGCGTTTGAGGATCTGTATAATACTGGTATGGGTTTTATGATGCTCATTGCCGTTATGCTCACTGACCAGAAAGGTTGAAACGGCAATACCGGCTAACAGTATAGTCACCACTATGGGCAGCTGACTGACCGGCATGGACATTAATACCCAGCCCATAATTGTCACTGCTGCTACAAACCCCAGAGAGCCCCATATCCGGATCCAGCTGTACTGGTCTGTTTTTTTTCCCAGATAATTAAAGGTCAGAGCTTCATACTGGGGTAATATAGCGTTCCAGAAGAAACTGAAACCCATTAATACCAGAAACAGTGCCCAGAAGCCGTTGACCAGAAAAATCGACGAAAAACCCAGCAGCGAAAGGATGGCACCAATACGGATAATAGTCAGCCGGTTTCCCCGGTGATCGGCAATCCAGCCCCAGATGTAAGGTGCTACAATTTTGGTACCCATAATGACAGCGATTAACTGTCCGATTTGAACCGGATCATAACCGGCGTCCGACAGGTACAGACCCCAATAGGGTATAAAAGCGCCCAAGGTGGCAAAATAAAACCAGTAAAAACTGGACAGACGCCAATAAGGAATATTTTTAATCAAGGTTGTTGATCAGGCTGTCTGGTGTTTACGAGCCGGGTTGGGCAGGAATAACCGGTGTTATTGACTGCACATCCGCATTCTGGGCCCGATGACGCAACAGATGATCCATCAGCGTGATGGCCAGCATAGCTTCCGCTATCGGAGTAGCCCGAATGCCGACACAGGGATCATGACGCCCCTGAGTAATCACTTCAATAGGCTCACCATTGAGATCCACACTTCGTCCAGGCAGGCGCAGACTGGACGTTGGTTTTAGAGCAATATGCACCACAATATCCTGACCTGAGGAAATACCGCCCAGAATACCGCCCGCATGATTGGACAGAAAACCTTCCGGGGAAATTTCATCCCGATGCTCTGTACCCTTCTGTTCTACGCTGTCAAAGCCGGCACCAATTTCAACACCTTTTACCGCATTAATACTCATCATGGCATGGGCAATATCCGCATCCAGACGATCAAAAATCGGCTCACCCAGCCCCGGGATCAAGCCGCTGGCCACTACGGAAACTTTAGCGCCCACTGAATTACCCTCTTTTCTAAGGGCATCCATATAGTCTTCCATAGGCTTGATCTGACGCTCATCGGGACTGAAAAATGGATTAGTATTGACCAGCTCCCAGTTAAAATGTTCGTCACCGGGCTGGGCTGTTTTAATGGGTCCTAGTTGAGATAGATAGCCTCGAATTTCAATGCCGAAAACATCTTTCAGATATTTTTTGGCGATGCCTCCGGCCGCTACCCGTGAAGCAGTCTCTCTGGCCGAAGAACGGCCGCCGCCGCGATAATCTCTGAAACCGTATTTCTGCTGGTAGGTATAATCAGCATGGCCGGGACGAAAGGTATTTTTGATATTGCCGTAATCTTTGGAACGCTGATCTTTATTATAAATCACCAGTGATATCGGCGTACCGGTGGTTTTACCCTCAAAAATTCCAGACAGGATCTGTACCTCATCATCTTCCCGGCGCTGAGTGGTATGCCGGGAGGTACCGGGTTTACGGCGATCCAGCTCCGTTTGCAGATCCGCTTCAGATAGTTCAAGTCCGGGAGGACAACCGTCTACAATACAGCCAATTGCCCTGCCATGGCTTTCACCAAATGAACTAACAACAAATAATTTTCCAAAAGAGTTTCCAGACATAGCACGCCAACCGTTTTAAATAAAAGAGTTACTGTTTTTTGAGAATTAAATCACATTCTGTGAATGTGATACACAACTGCCGCATTTACAGTAAGAAAGTTCATTAATCGTTCAGGATAAGGGTGAGATTATATCAGTAAATCAAGAGGGTAAGGAGTTCATCATGTTTAATTTTAAAGCATTCACAATCAGTCTCACCGTGTTAATTGGCTTAACGGCTCAGACAGTACTGTATGCCAAAGGTCAATCTCATATATCTTATGAGTATGTCCCGGTCATCAGTGCCACACCGGTTTCCAAAATCATCCAGCATTCAACCCCTACCAGGACTGCTGGTCAGAACAGGTCCAGATTAAACAACTCAGACTCAACCAGCTCAGAACAGTTATTTTGATGCCATGTTCGATCAAAACTCATACACTGGAACAGTACTCGGCACACTGGTCGGAGGCGGTATCGGTAATGCCTTGGGTCACAGTAAGTCTATTAAGAAAGTCGGAGCTGTAGCTGGCGGTATACTGGGCGGTGCAGTTGCTTATGATCTGACTCATAACCGGCGAACAATTCCTGAATTCAACAGAGCCCGATATGAAACCCGGCAGCGTTGTACAACTCGTTACAAAACCTATGAAGAAGAAAAGGTAGTAGGCTATCGGGTACGTTACCGTTATAATGGCAATGAATACACTACCCAGACTAAACACGAACCTGGTGATACGTTACGCATGAAACTGGTGGCAACCCCTGTGGAGGACTAAAATGCGAGCCTTGCTGATAGAAGATGAAGTTCAGCTTCAGGAGCAGATCCGCAGCCAGTTAGAGGCTGAGCATTTTCAGGTCTATGTGACCGGCAACGGCAAGGAAGGCCTGTACTTTGCCAGCGAATACCCGGTGGATATTGCCATTATTGATATCGGGCTGCCGGAACTGTCCGGAATAGATATTATCAAAGCCCTGCGCAAACAGGGCAGCACCTTGCCGATACTGGTGCTTACTGCCAGAGGGCGCTGGCAGGACAAGGTAGAAGGGCTGGAAGCCGGTGCCGACGATTACCTGGTAAAGCCCTTTCATATGGAAGAGCTGCTGGCACGCATTAATGCCCTGCTGCGCCGGGCTTCCAATAGCAGTTCACAGGAAATCTGTTATGGCCCTGTCTGCATCAACCCTGACAGTCAGCAGACCACCCTGTCCGGTCAGCCTCTGGAACTGACTGAGTTTGAATATAAAATTCTCGAATACCTGATGCGCCGGCACAACAAGGTTATATCCAAATCCGAACTGTCTGATTATCTTTATCCGCACAATGAGGACCGGGACAGCAATGTGCTGGAAGTTATTATGGGCCGTCTGCGCAAAAAACTGGATCCTGATGGCCAGTTAAAACCCATAGAAACTGTGCGCGGCCGGGGTTACCGGTTTAATCTGCAATAAGCGGCATCCCCCTTGAATAACCTGTCCATATATTTTAACTCCATCAATAAGCGGATTATTATCGGGGCGGTTATTGTGGTCAGCCTGTTTGTTTTTTTAACCGGTTATACCCTGAATAAAGCCTTTTATAACAACGCCTATTCAGCCTTAAAAGAACGCCTGACCGGACAGATTTACCTGTTAATGGCAGACCTAGAGCTCAACGCTGTCAATCGGCAAAACAGTCCGCAGAAACTGAGTGTTGATATCCTTAATCATGATGTCGGCCTGTCCGCCTATATCACCCAGGCCGACGGAACCATCTTATGGCGTTCTTCCGGCAGTGATCCCCGCCATCTGCCGCCGGGCAAAACCATTGTTCACGGTAAAAAAGTTTTTCAGACCTTTACTGTGGATGGCAAGGACTATATTGGCCTGAGTATTGCCATTTTCTGGAATCTTAATAACCGCCAGACCCCGCTTATTTACCACATCAGTGATGATCTCAGTGAACTTTATCAGATCATTGACAGTTATCAGAAAAGCCTCTGGAGCCATTTGTTATTAATGTCCCTTACCCTGCTGATCAGTCTGTTTGTTATGCTGCGCTGGGAGCTTAAACCACTACGGGATGTGGAACATGAAATCAAGGCCGTTGAACAGGGTGAACTGGAACTTTTACAGCAGAACTACCCCCAGGAACTGCAGCCGCTCAGCCGCAATATTAACGAACTGATCCGTTATGAACGTCAACAGCAGGAACGCTACCGGAACGCCCTCGCCGACCTGGCCCACAGCCTGAAAACGCCCCTGGCCATTATTCAAGGACAGAGTTTCAATAAACAGCATCCTGAAAATTATATTGAGCAGGTCGATAAAGCCGTACAACGAATTAACAATATTGTTGAATATCAACTACAGAGAGCCAGTACCACCAGCCCGTCTCCTCATATCCAGTACCTGAAACTTGAGCCGGTTATAAAATCCCTGATAGACAGTATGAAAAAAATTTATCGGGAAAAAGCCATTCAATTTACCACTCAAATAACGCCCGGTATCCAGTTTAAAATGGATGAAGGCGATTTAATGGAAATACTGGGTAACCTGCTGAATAATGCCTGTAAATGGTGTAAGGACAGCATAGATATTGAAGTAAGCCAGGATTCCACTCAGCTCAATATTATTATTGAAGATAACGGCCCCGGTATTGAAACAGAAAAAATAAACACCATTACCCGACGCGGAGTACGAATTGATGAACTGACACCCGGACATGGTGTCGGCCTGGCCATTGTGCAGGATATTGTAACTGCCTATAATGGCCACATTGAATTTAGCCCATCTGATAAGGGTGGTTTAAAAGTATCCGTCAGTTTTAAGCTATAATCAAAATAACAGAACCTTAACCACCCGACTGGTTTTATATGACATTACTTATCTTTTATCTGGCACTGGCTCTACTGGTGTCTTTCCTGTGCTCCATTCTGGAAGCCGTTTTTCTGTCTATCCACAGCAGTTATATTGCTTCTCTAGGTGAACAGCCAAAACTCAAAAAGACCCTGACTCAATTAAAGCAGAATATGGACAGCTCCATTTCCTCCATATTAATTCTCAATACCATTGCCCATACTATGGGCGCTGCCGGTGTGGGAGCGGAAGCGGTCAGAATATTCGGTATCGAATGGCAGAGCCTGATAGCGGTTATCCTAACCCTGCTGATCCTGTATTTTTCTGAAATTATCCCCAAGACCATTGGTGCAACCTACTGGCGCGAACTGGCCAAACCGACTGCTTATATTATAAAAACATTAACCATTGTCCTTATGCCCCTGCTATGGATTTCCAGCCAGCTGACCAATCGTATTAAAAACAGCAAGAAACACGGCCTGACCCGTGAAGAAATAATGGCCATGCCTGAAATCGGTGAAGAAACCGGTATCCTGGCCGAGAATGAAACCCAGCTGATAGAAAACCTGCTGACCCTGAAACAGACCCGGATAGAAAACATTCTGACCCCGCGCAGTATAGTTTTTACTCTAAATGCCGATCAAAGCATTGAATCAGCTTTAAAAGAAGATAACCTGTTTATCTATTCCCGTATCCCGGTTTATCAGGACAACAAGGACAATATTATTGGAATGGTATTTGCCAGAAGTATTTTACGAGCCATATCCATGAACCAGAATGTCTCTGCCCCTATAAAAACCCTGACCCGTCCGGTACACAGTGTCCCTGAACATATGCCGGTTTATTTCCTGATGGATCAGTTTATCAGCCGCAAGGAACACTTATTTATTGTACACGATTCCTACCGGCAATTTTCCGGCATTGTCACCCTTGAAGATGCCCTGGAAACCCTGCTGGGCAGAGAAATTATTGATGAGGCCGATAAAGTTGAAGACATGCAGAAATACGCCTTAAAAAAGGCCGCTATGTGGAAAAAACATTTAAGTCAGCAGTCAGGATCCGGTAAATCTTTAACTTAATTTTCAACACCTGATTCAATAATCCTGAAAGCGCATTATGCGCCACCAAAATACTGCTCAAGCTGCTCTCTGGTTAATAAAAATACTCCATGTCCGCCGTGCTCAAATTCCAGCCAGTAAAACGGGATATCCGGATAACGTTCCTGCAGGGCATATTCACTATTACCCACTTCGACAATTAGAATCCCCTCGGGATAAAGATGTTCGGCGGCCTGCTCCAGCATGGGTATAACCAGATCCAGACCATCCTCTCCTGCGGTAAGGCCCAGTTCCGGTTCGGCATGATATTCTGTGGGCAGACTGGACATATCTTCTGCATCCACATATGGTGGGTTGGAAACAATAATATGGTATTGCTGCCCTTTAAGATTACTGAACAGATCTGACTGCACAATATTAACCTGATCCACCATCTGATGCTGTTCTATATTCTGTAAGGCTACATCCAGTGCATCTTCAGAAATATCGGCCGCATCCACCTCGGCATGGGGGAAATAACTGGCACAGGCAATGGCGATACAACCGCTGCCGGTAGATAAATCCAGAATTCGTTCAACCTTTTCAGGTTCCACCCAGGGTTCAAAATGATTCTGAATCAGTTCACAAATCGGTGAACGCGGAACCAGTACCCGCTCATCCACAGAACCAGGGCTCGTGAGTCAGATAAGCCGCCGGAATTTTTTCCTTTGCACGCCGAAATAAAATACTGGTAACGGCCAGTTTTTCATTTTTTGTTAACTGTGATGAAAAATAAACCGAGTGGGTATCCGGTTCAAGATTTAAGGTATGCAGTACCAGGTAAGCTGCTTCATCAATGGCAGTGGCATTGCCATGCCCGTAATACAGCCTGGCCTTTTTGAAAAGACTAGCACCAAAACGAATAAAATCGGTAATGGTATGCAAAGACAGAATGATTTCTTCTTTAGTATAAGCAATGTCGCCCATAAGTTCCTCTTACAATTTATTTTCCAAAACAGCGCCCTACGGACTGTTTCGCACAAATTTTACCATCAAACCAGACGGTACTATCCAGTTTTGCAGCAATCAGTTTAATGCCCCGGCCTTTGGCATGAGTTAAATCCGCATAACTGAGATCGGCCTGGCTAAAATCTGTACCGGTCAGATCAGCCCCTCTTAAGTCTGCCGCCTTTAAACTGGCGCGGCTGAAATCTGCATGACTGAGATCCGATAAGGACAAATTGGCATAATCAAAATGACTTTCCCTGGCGTCAGTTTCTGCAAAACGACTGCTTTGCAAAAGGCATTTTTAAAGCTACTGTTTTTTAAACTCAGTCTGGAAAAGTCCCTGCGCTTCAAATGACAGCCATCAAAAACACTGCCGTCCTGCCCTGTAGCATTACAGTCAATGATGTCCAGCGGTTTATCAGGAGTAAACACAAACATGGCATAAATTATTGCCGCTACAATGGCAAAAAAGGATACCATGCCCAGCATACTGACGGTTTTAATTCTTAAATGAGTAATTTTTTTACGCGGCTGGTAAACCTGCTCCTTACCATCCCCGTCAACTTCCCGGACTTCACCCCTTTCATCGGCCCAGCGTCGGGCTGCTCTGAGACGTTCCTTATAATTATCTTCATTACGGTATTTTAATACCTCGGGCATGACTTCACGTATTGATGATGCCTTACGCCAGGTCTGTTTATCCTGGCTTAACATATCTGATGGATGTACCCGGCCCAGTAAGATCTGTTTACTGATCAAACCGGTGGGAAACGGCCCCTTGATTTTTCCCTTGCGCCGGATATACCAGAGCTGATTATCATGACTCATAAATTTTAATTATCCAGATTTGGTTTATACTTAAAT
>JBHNNM010000089.1:0-8502 GCA_048563625.1 Gammaproteobacteria bacterium
CATTGAAAATGGGCAGTTTGGCCAACTTATGATTCAAACGTTTGGCACATTATGAGTAAACCGACAAAAATATTATGCTGCAGTCTTTTTAAAGTTTCTAATATCCAGCTCAACACCGCTTTGAAAAATTTCTGAAGCTGTTTTTAATAAGTCTTTGGTCACTTCACTATCAATATATTTTTCACCACAATTATCGCAAACCATTGCAGGTACATGCTTGAATACTAAAGTAGCCCCTTCTTTTTCCAAAGTAACAGTGGTATCGCCTTTAGTAATTTGACCATTTCTGCAAATCACACATTGCATTTATTTTTTCCTCTTTTTAAAACCGGTATACCATTTATCCGGTTCAGGCTCATAAACAGTTATAACAATAATATTCTCTTGATCATCAAGTGAATAAACAACATGTACAGGTCTTTTCTTAATAAAACCAAGGCTTAGTCGAGATGGATATGGTTTATCATTTGGATAATTTTTAATAACTTCTCCATTAAAGACAACACTTTCAATATCCTGCTCACTTATATCTCTTTCAAACATTCTCTCAATTGCATGAATTCTATAAATAAATTTCAACTTATCTTCCATCAAAAGTAGTTTTTTTATTTACGAAAACGCTTAAAAACCCTTTCAAAATCAATACTGACCTTACAGAGCGTTTCTTCAAAGTCATAAGTTTCTCTGGAAAAATCACCCTGTTTGTCGTATTTACCCTCTTTAAGTTTATAGACCTTGGCGTATAAATCATCGGGGTAGACAATGACATAGTAAGTTACTTTTTCCGCTTCATACTCCTGAAACTTATAACCTTCATCATTTTTTGCTGTGCTTTTAGAAACCACCTCTACAATAATCTCAGGCGCTTTGGTAATATAAGCCTCATTGGGTTCATCACAGATAAGCACAACATCAGGGCGTAAAATAGTATCATCAGAGATTTTACCCCACCACCAGACACCTTTCACAATTATCCAGTTGCTCATCTAACTGTGATATAAACTTTCCAGCTATTGCCTGATGATTAATCGTTGGTGCAGGACTCATAGGAACAGGAAAACCATCAAAAAGCTCCCATTTCCCTTCCCAAAGCTTATAGTCTTGATAAGTATAATGCTTGATGAAATTGGCAGTATTCATAAATAAGCTTCCGATAATAGTGCGTTAGTGATATAGCCGTTAAACAAATTATAGCAGATCATAATGTTCAAGATACCTCTGGTAGGCATTTTCCAGCCCCTCTTCAAGCCCAATACTGGCTTGCCAGCCCATTTTGTTAATGCGGCTTACATCCAGTAATTTTCTTGGGGTACCTTCAGGCTTGTCCGCATTAAAGACCAGTTCACCCTTAAAATCCACCACTTTTTTTACTGTTTGCGCCAGTTCCGCAATGGTGACATCCTCTCCTGTGCCCACATTTATATGGGACAACATAGGCTGGGTATTAGCCTGGTAAGTGGCTTTGTCCAGCTGCATAACAAAAATACTGGCCGCTGCCATATCATACACATGCAGAAACTCACGCATCACTTTGCCCGTTCCCCAGACTTCAACAGAGGGCAGGTTATCCTGTTTGGCTTCATGAAAACGCTTGATCATAGCTGGTACCACATGGCTGTTCAGGCCATGGTAGTTATCCGCCGGCCCGTATAAATTAGTGGGCATCACTGAACGGTAGTCGGTTCCGTACTGACGATTATAGGATTCACACAGCTTAATTCCGGCAATTTTTGCCACAGCATAAGGCTCGTTGGTCGGCTCCAGTACTCCGGTAAGCAGTTCTGACTCCGCCATAGGCTGTTTAGCAAATTTTGGGTAAATACAGGAACTGCCCAGAAACAGTAAATTATTTACCCCGGAGGCCCAGGCCTCATGAATTACATTAGCCTCAATCATCATATTCTGATAAATAAACTCGGCCGGATACTCATTATTAGCATAAATCCCACCCACTTTTGCCGCTGCCAGCACCACAAAATCCGGTTTCTGAGCCTGCATAAACGCCCGCACAGCCGCCTGATCACACAAATCCAGCTCAGCATGAGTACGAGTAATAATCTTCTCTACACCCAGCTGTTCCAACTGCCGAATAATGGCCGCCCCCAGCATACCCCGGTGCCCAGCCACATAAACTTTAGATAAGCTATTTAACAAAATTTCCTTAACACTTAACACTTACAATTATTCATTATAATCAAACGTCTTAAACCCTTCCGTTTTACACAGTTCAGTATGCTCTCACTGACCAGGAACTCAATAATTAAAATTGTGCTTTAATTAAATTATTTTCTTTTTTTTAATTCACACCACAATAAATCTACAGGTTGCTCTTTATCCGGGACATAACCTGTTTCGCTGTCAAGAAGAATTTCCCGCACCCAGGCAATATTAAAATCATTGCAAGCTTCATCCAGAAGCTTCATTTTTTTATCGATAACATCAAAGGACAGCATTTTTTCCTCTGCCCGCATAATTCTGGGATGTTGCGTACTGGTAACATTATCACCTATGAGTAGTTCTTCATAGAGCTTTTCGCCAGGACGCAAACCAGTATAACTCAACTCAATATCCCCGTTAGGATTGTTCTCGTCTTTTACTTCGTAACCGGAGAGCCTAATGATTTTTCTGGCCAGATCCGCAATTTTTACTGGCTCCCCCATATCTAGCACAAATACATCCCCACCCTGCCCCAAAGCGCCCGCCTGTATCACCAGTTGAGTGGCTTCAGGAATGGTCATAAAGTAACGAACAATATCCGGATGTGTGACCGTTACCGGGCCACCCTGTTTTATTTGCTTTGTAAATAAAGGAACCACTGAACCGGATGAGCCCAGTACATTGCCAAAACGAACCATACTAAAATGTGTACCTTTATTAATATGCCTATCTGACAATGCCTGTAACACCATTTCAGCAAAACGCTTGGTTGTACCCATAATATTAGTGGGACGAACGGCTTTATCGGTTGAGATAAGTACAAAGGTTTCTACGTCGCTATCAAAAGCCGCTACTGCTGCTCGGTATGTTCCAAAAATATTATTGCGAATGCCTTCCACAATATTTTCTTCTGCAATAGGTACATGCTTATAGGCCGCTGCATGATAAATCGTTTGTACCCCATAAACCGTAAAAATACTCTTTAATCTTTTTTGATCCTGAACTGAACCTAATAATGCCGTCAGTTGAATACTTTCAGATATCGTTTTCTTTAATTCCTGCTCAATGGAATACAGGGCATATTCTGACAGTTCAAATAACACCAGATGTTTTGGTTGATGTTTTATAATCTGGCGACAGAGCTCAGAACCAATGGAGCCGCCAGCCCCAGATACAAAAACCACTTTATTTTTTATACACTTGTCAAAAAGTTGATTATCCGGTGCCACAGAATCCCTGCCTAGCAGCTCCTGTATATCCACCTCCCGTAATTCAGCAATTTTTGCCTTACCACTGACAATATCAGCCAGCACCGGTATAGTTTTTACATAAACAGGCAACGACTCCAGCTCAGAAATAATTTTTCTCTTTTGATAAGTTGGCACTGAAGGCATAGCCAGCAATACTTGTTTGATACCCTCTTTGTTAATTAAATCTTCCAAATGATGGGGACGATATACTCTTAGTCCATTAATGACCTGGCCCTTTAACTTGCGGGCATCATCAATAAACAAAACCGGCTCATATTCACTGCCCTGGCGTAAAGCAGTTAATAATTGCCTGCCTGCATCACCGGCACCATAAATAGCCACCTTTTCTTTATTTTTTTTTAGTAAAGACTGGTAGTAAAACCATACTGCAAATCGTGAACCACCAACAAAAAATAAAGCAATGCCCCAATAGATAAAAGGTACTGAACGGGGTATCCCTTCTGCCCGGGTCAAAAACACCAAAGCACCCACAATTAAAGCCGAAATTGAAATGCCTTTTACAACTGCAATAATTGCCTCGGTGCCCATAAAACGGATCACCGCTCGGTATAAACCCAGACGTAAAAAAACCATCACACTGAACAATGTCGTCAGCAGATAAACCAGGTAGTCACGAAAATCCGTAGTATAAGGTAAATCTCCGCAGCGTAGCGTAATGGCCAGCCACAATGCCAGAGGTAACCAAGTTAAGTCGGCCAAAATCATTAAAAGTTGTTTAAAATTACGTACAAATTGATTTTTTACCATAAGAAAGTTTATCACGCCTGAAATTGAATTTATATGACCATAAAATGCAGCTTATTTAGACAAACCAGCATGATTTTTCATCGCCACTATGATCAAGGGCGTATAAGCCAGGACAATATAAACCATTAACCACTGACTATAAAAGTTCGCTAGCCCAGCCAGGGGCAACAACCAGAAAACGTTGATCAGCAACACCCCCATAGTAACCCGTTTATGACCATATTGTCGGGATAAATACTGATAGGCATGGCTACGGTGTGCCTGATAAACTTTTTCACCCCGGAACAGTCGCACCAATAGTGTATAGGTGGCATCAGTTATAAACACCGCCAGTAGGATTAACCAGATGGAAAAAAACAGACTGCCATTATTGGCCGTAACTAATGACAGGCTGGCAAGTAATATACCAAGAAATGCACTGCCCACATCACCCATAAAAATTTTAGCCGGTGGCCAGTTCCACAATAAAAACCCCAGCAGGGCAGCAACCAGAACCAGCATAATGAGCAGGATACCATCAATATGCTCATTAAAAATAATCAATACAGATGCACTGACCAGCACTGTTATAGCTTCCGTAGTGGCAATGCCATCTATACCATCCATAAAGTTATAAAGATTGAGTAACCAGACCAGATAAAACAGGCTCCCCCCCCATGCCAAAAAGGTGAACACTGCAATATCACCCAAACCAAGAGGAATTACACCCAGCCAGTAACAGCTCCAGGTGGCGGCGGCAAAATGAACCACTAGGCGATAAGACGCGGGAATATGCTTATGATCATCTATAAAACCAATAACGGCTATACTGGACAGCCCCAACAAGCCCATAAAAACAGAGCTCTGTAATTGCCCAGAAAAATACAATACGAACAATGCTGTGTAAAAGGCAATAACTATCGCCAGCCCACCACCGCGTGGCGTGGGGACCGAATGAGAGCTACGCTCATTCGGGGTATCAATAATATTTTTATGCAGGGCAAATAATCTGACCAGATAGGTCAGGCCATACGATAAAACCAAAGCAAAAAAGATAATAATACTATTCAACTGCTTTACTTATCCCGTTCTCTACCGAGATTTCTGGTTGCCACTGCAGAATTTGCTGATTTTTGAAAATATCTACCTGTAAGGAGCCGAATAACCTCTGATACTCTATACCACGATTCATGCTATAGGCTAATACACGAATTAAACTCTTCGGAAGATAAAACAGACGACTCTTTTTCCCTAAGGCAAGGGCTATTTGTTTAAACAATTGTGAAGTTGATAAATCCTGACCATCACTTACCAGAAATACTTCACCAGCTGCCAAAGGATGTACCGTACAGGTTTTAATCAACGAACAAAGATTTTGAATGTTCACCAGACTACGTGCATTATCAATACCTGCCAGTGGCAGAGGAATCTCTTTATTAACCAAATTTATCAGACGACTGAAATTACCTTTTACGCCCGGACCATAAACCAGCGGCGGTCGAATGATCACCACCTCAAGACCAGTTTCCCTGCCCAGGGACAATAACTGCTGTTCCGCTTCATACTTGGACATAGCATAAGGGTTCCCTGGATCAGGCAAATCATCCGCATAAAAGGGGGTAGTGTCAGTTTGTTCGCCATTGACTTTAATAGAACTCAGATATACAAAACGTTTTACTCCGGCTGTTACCGCTTGTCTTGCAAGATTCATTGTCCCTTCGGTATTGACCACTCGAAACGCCGTCAGTGGATCCGCCTGTGTTTCCTTCATAACATGAACCCTGGCGGCCAGATGCACAACCACATCTACATTATCCAAAGCGGTTTGCCATTGCGTACGGGCATTAATATCGCCCACCGCAAAGTGTCCAGGATCCTGTGCATGGGTGCCATCAGGAAAGTGACGATAAGTATGAATAACTTCATCGCCACTTTCAGTTAAATAGTGAGCAAGGTATCGACCAATAAAGCCATTGCTTCCAGTATTTAATATCTTTGGCAAAAGTTCCTACTTTAACATTTTGCAAAAACCAACCCGAATATCAACCTTGTAATATTCGTTTTTTCATGGTGTCAGAATCCAGTTGGGTTTTACTGAGCTTACGTTGCTTAACAATCAAATACAATGCCTGCAGGGTACTGAGAACACGGCTGGAAAAAATCGTCTGCTGCAGTTTTGATATACGTTGATCCGTAAAAAGATGAAAACCACTGCCCAGGGGAAAATAAAAACAGTTATTTTTTTCAGCCAGAAGACTCAATGTCCTGGGCTGATAAAAAGTAATATGCTGTCCTGTAGCAAAAGAATAATACCACCAGTCCTTGTCAGGTATCGTGTTATTAAATGTCTGGGTTGACACAATCATGGTTCTACAGGAATATTTAGCAAAATTTTCCTGTAGAAAAGTTAAAGGGTCTTCAATATGCTCAAACACTTCAAAGGCAAATAACAGACTTGCTGAAAAGTTATCATCGGGTTCAAAGCCACCTGCAAACAAATTCTGGCAATACTTATCATAACTATAACAATCATAACCTGTGTCTCTGAGCATACGGGTCAAAATACCATAGCCGCCGCCGACATCCAGTAAACGGGCTGGTTTTTCCACCAATACATTCAATAATGGTAATGAGCGTAGCAGGTGCTGCAAATTTCTACGTAAGATACCGGTATCTGTTGCCGCAATAGCCTCTGTATAGGCTTCATCCAACCAGTGAGTCTGTTCAGTCTGCAGGATGCCGCTCTGTTCACTATAATAATATTGCACATCATATTTATTCAGCAATCTGGCTGAAAAAACGGCGTCCATCGGCTGACCGGTAATCGGACAATTTTTGATTTTGGTTTCCTGAATATGTTTCATTTGAACTATTTCATTGCAAAGCCTGTACGAGACACATTATACTTTTGCTTACCGACTTAACTCAGTTCTCTGTCAATTTTCTGTGATTATAAAAAAAAGCTTAGCCTTTCTTCTCGCTCGTGGCGCCCCCGGACTCATCAATTTACTGACCATTAGCGCCCATACCCGTCTGGTGAGTCCGGTGATCTACGGTCAATACTCCTTTTCACTGGCGTTTATTACATTGGCGATGACTATTTGCTTTCAATGGCTGCAATTTAGCCTGTTACGCTTTTATCATGGCAAGGACATTGACCAAAGGAGCCTGCTCAGTACAATCCTGTTTGCCTTCGTACTTTTATCCTGCACCATTTTACCCATTTTTATTTATATTATTCAGCTTATTCAAACAGACTTCACAACTACCGTCCTGAGTTATGTATTTTTGCTCTCGCTGATTTTGTCATTTTTCAATATTCACCTGCAGATCCCGGTCGCCAACGGCTGGTCTATCGCTTATGGCATTCAATCTTCGGTAAAATCTGCCTTAGGCCTGTTACTGGGTATCCTGTTTATCTACCTGGACTATGGCCTGAGCGGTTTATTCCTGGCGTTAATTATTGCGCATTTACTTCCAGTCGTATGGAGCTTTTCTAAATACTGGCAGCAGATTTCCTGGCGGTTTATTGATAAAAACTTGCTCAAATCTTTATTTATTTATGGCCTGCCTTTATCCGGCACACTCATGATGAACATGATGATTAATAATAGTGACCGCATTATGCTGAGCTGGTTAAAAGGCAATGAATATACCGGTTGGTATTCAGCCGTTTATGACCTGACCAATTTCTCCCTTATCACTATTATGATGGCTGTAAATTTAGCCATCTATCCACTCATAATTAAAACTTATGAAAATAATGACAACGATTCAACTCGCCTGCTACTCAAACAGAACCTTGTCGCCTTAATGCTCATCAGCCTGCCATTACTATTGATGTTTTTAATCTTGCCACACCAACTATCCGAGTTATTACTGGGCCAGCAGTTTCGCGAGGTAGGCTCAGATATCATGCCCATTATCGGTATAGCCACCTTTATCTGGGGAATCAAAGCCTTTTACTTTGATCTGCCATTTCTGCTTAGCCATAAAACACTATCTCTGCTAATTATCGGCGTCCTGGGCATGGTGCTGAATATCATCTTAAATTATGTATTAATTCCCCCCTATGGGATTGCAGGCGCAGCTTATGCAACCTTAGTAACTACCAGTATGGTTCTGATCATCACTTCAATATGGAGCCGGATAGTCTTTCCATTACCTTTACCACTGCGTGAGGTGTTAAAAATTTTTGCTATGTGCTTTATTATCGCCTTATTACTATGGGCAGGCAATCGACTTTACTTTAGCAATATATTAATTAGTTCAACCTGAATAATACTGTTTTAAGCCTGACCTCAAGCCAGGTTTAACGCGGCTGATGTTCCGCTTTGATAAACCCCCC
>JBHNNM010000090.1:0-8365 GCA_048563625.1 Gammaproteobacteria bacterium
TGGACAATGCCCATCAGAAATTGGAAAGCAGCAATGTATCGATTTATAATCGAGTTTGAGGAGCAGTTGGCTCCTTATATTTAAATAAGAGCGGATACACAGTTTAATTTACACTGTCTATTATATCGGGCTTTGATTTTTATTCCGTTTCACCAAAAATATAAGCCAAATCAAATTCAATTTCTGGAAAAGGTTGAAGCCTGACTTTAGATTGCTCCTGAATGGATACAATCACCTTATAACCATCCTTAACAAACTGATAAACCGTTAAGGACTTTTCTTCCGGATCGACAATCCAGTAATAAGGTACCTGATTATCCATAAGAAGGTTAAGAATTTTAACGCTATCCTTCGATATATGCCCCGGTGAAACAATTTCACACACCCAGTCCGGAGTAATATCAACCACTCCGGATGGCTTTTGTTGAACTCTCTCTTTGCGCCATCCAGCTATATCATGACAGGGTACCTGATGCTCACTGTATTTAACACTCACTTCCGTAGCAAACCACCAGCTAGAATGTTACCCTTACGCCTTAACGCCCCCAGTTCTTCACGCAAATTACCCTGAACCTGACCATGTTCAAATCTGGCCATAGGACGTCTGACTTTCACCATTAATTAATTCAAGACGGTCATCCGTTTTTAATGCCTCCATTAAATCATCAATATTTTTAAGTTTGTGTGCTTCCATAGGACACTTTTTTCCAAAACCTGTTAAATTCACAATAGAACTATTTGCACTATTTGACAAGTTTTATGTTTACTCGTTTCTTCGTCCTGAGTATGTTTTAAACCTAAATTCAGCCCGATATTCCTTTTGGGTCGATTTAAGCCGTATGGTTGCCTGCCAGACAGTTGCTTCTGTTTTATCGGCATGGCTTTTGCTTTTCGCTTCAATTCTGGCTGTGGCCACCCAGTGCTCCGGTACAACCAGCTTATTATTCTTGTCCGGGGATAGTAAAACCGTTTGGATATCGGTACCAGCTCTTGTATTAGCTTGTTCCTGCAATAATACTGCAAGAGATTCTATGCCTTCAAAATCAAAGCCGCTGGCTTTCACAGTCAGCAGGTACTCATGTTGTGCTGCATTTAAAGCGGTAATAGACAGGCTCAGACGCTGAAACTCACCATTAGTGACAATAGAAGCACTGCATACCGAAGTCATGGGGTCACAGAGCGGGTTGCTGCCCAGTTTTACGGTTTTATCCGAGTTTTCATCCAGGAAACTGGAGAAATCCTGAATAAATGAAATGGCAATAAAAATGACCACGCTCAGCGCAAGCAGACGGGCATACTTGTTATTAAAAAGTGACTTATTCATTTATTTTACCTGGTTTCTTTACCCGATTACCCAAAATTTCGTATTCCTGCAACACCCTGTGCTCCGTAAAGCCGGGCCTGCGGTATATCTTCTATCTGTACACCACCCAGAGCATACACCGGCATAGCAGCCAGTTCAGTTAATCGCCTGAATGGTTCCCAGCCCAAAGGTGGTTGTTCGGGATGAGAGCGGGTTTTCTGCACCGGTGAAAGCGTAATAAAATCCAGCTTTAAATCATTGGCCCGTTTGATTTCCTCCTGATTATGACAGGAAGCAGAAATCAGCTTATCCGGATAAGTTGTTTTATACTGTGCTATAAATGCATTATTAAATAAGTACCTGCTGGTTAAATGCAAACCGGTGGATTGCTGATGCAGATAGTCCGGTAACTGCATCGATGAATTAAACAGGATCTGAACCTTTTTCCCTGCCTTTTCCATCACCTGTTTAATAGTTTCTTCCAGTGCTTTACCAGAGAGGGATTTTAAACGTATCTGTACCAGCTGATGCTTATCCAGCAGTGCATTTATGGCAGAAACCGCCATTGTCTGTGCCTGTAAATCAGCACTAATAGCATAAACAGGGGGTAATTGCAGAGCATTAATAATAGCCGCATTGGCATCCGGAAAAGCATATTGCCTGAGCTGGTTAATGGACACCCACTGTACCAGCTGGCCTTCTGCCCCGCTGGAAACAGTATTATCAGGATACTCATAACCACCAGAAGTTTCAAACTGCTCAACCCGATAAGTATCCAGTAAAACACTTTTGTCTTTATAGTGGTGCGATAATTTAATTAAAGGTTGACTGGCAAGAATATTAATACCCAGTTCTTCCTGTATTTCACGCTTTAATGCCGCTTCAATGGTTTCGCCAGGCTCAACCTTGCCGCCGGGAAATTCCCATAAACCGCCCTGATGCACATGTTCAGGGCGTTTTGAGATCAGCACCTTATTGTCTTTTACGAGAACCGCAACACCAACATGCAGCAGTTCCTGTTTCTGATGAACATCTGTCATATTAGAACCTGGAGTTATCAGGTGCGGTACTCGGCATTAATTTTCACATAATCATAGGACAGATCACAGGTCCATATGGTAGTCTCAGCATCGCCTCGTTTTAAATCAACCCGAACGGTAATTTCATCCTGATCCATAACCGCCTGTCCGCGTGCTTCGGTATAGTCTTCTGCCCGTCCACCATTGCGTACCAGACAGACATCATCAAGATAAATTTCCAGGGAATTAATATCGAGATTTTTAACGCCTGAACGGCCTACGGCAGCCAGAATTCGTCCCCAGTTAGGATCACTGGCAAAAAAAGCCGTTTTAACTAATGGAGAATGAGCAATAGTATAGGCTACTGCATCACATTCCTGTGCATCTGTTGCACCCTGAATATGAATATTAATCAGTTTAGTGCCCCCTTCACCATCGAGAATAATGGCACGTGCCAGCTGTTCCATAACCTCGGTCACGGCATTTTTTAGCCGCTTATATTCCAGACTATCCTGTCCATCAATAATAGCTATTTCAGCTTTGCCTGTGGCTACCAGCATACAGGAATCATTAGTTGAGGTATCACCATCCACCGTGATCCGGTTAAAGGAATGATCCGCTGCCTGTTTAAGCATAGTTTGCAGAATATTTGGAGCAACCGGAGCATCGGTCGCCACATAGGCCAGCATGGTCGCCATATCCGGCCGGATCATGCCGGAGCCTTTAGAGATGCCGGTAATGGTAATGGTTTTGCCCTGCAGCTGTATTTGCCGGGAGGCGCCTTTGGTACAGGTATCGGTGGTTAAAATACCTTGGGCGGCATCGACCCAGCCGTCTTCTGATAAGGCGTCCAGTGCAGCGGGTAAGGCATGTAAAATTTTATCTGTCGGCAGGCTTTCACCAATAACACCGGTTGAAAAAGGCAGTATGGATGACGGCTCAGTATCGGTCAGCTCTGCCAGCCGAATACTGGTGGCCATAGCATCCTGCATACCCTGTT
This sequence comes from Gammaproteobacteria bacterium, assembly GCA_048563625.1. Classification (GTDB taxonomy): domain Bacteria; phylum Pseudomonadota; class Gammaproteobacteria; order GRL18; family GRL18; genus JANELJ01. The sequence continues at coordinate 3,323 of JBHNNM010000090.1, forward strand.
CACCGGTACCGGCATTGGCATTACCGGTATTGGTCACAAAATAACGTGCTTTGCCGGCCTGTAAATGCGCTTTACAGATATGAACAGGGGCAGCACAAAAGGCATTTTGCGTAAAGACACCTGCAATAGATGCATTGTCTGCTAACTGCATAACAACCAGATCTTTTCGTCCAGGGACTTTAATGCCGGCACTGGTGGTGCCGAGTTTAAAACCTAGGACGGGGTGCATTTTGGGTAGATTGATGGTGATGGACATGGTTGCAACCTTTTTTGGTACGGCTTGTGCTTTATTTATCCCCTCACCCTAACCCTCTCCCAATGGGAGAGGGTTAGGGTGAGGGGATAAATAGGTGGATACTAAGTGACTTTACCGCAGCACTGCTTATACTTTTTACCAGAACCACAGGGGCAGGGCTGGTTGCGGCCGATTTTCTGGCCTTCTCGAACAAAAGGCTGGGCTCTTGTCTTCTCTTCTTCAGCCACTTCATGGGCAACTTCTTCTTCGCTTTCCAGAGGGTTCACTTCATCGTGCTGGAACTGCATTTCCGGTTGTTCATGATGTTCAAATTCGGCAATATCCGGTTCTTCACGGATCTGGATAATGCTTAAACGCACAATGACATCGTGCTTGATCCGATCCAGCAGATCGGTAAACAGTTCAAAGGATTCCCGTTTGTATTCCTGCTTGGGGTTTTTCTGGGCGTAACCACGCAGACCAATGCCCTTACGCAGATAATCCATAGCGGCCAGATGTTCTTTCCAGAGGGTATCAAGTACTTCAAGCATTACGCCCTTTTCAACCCGGCGCATCATATCCGAACCAATCAGCTCTTCTTTCTGGTTAAATTCCTTAACCAGAGCATCCAGAATTTTCTCTCTTAAAGGTTCTTCATGCAGATTATCGTCTTCTGCCAGCCATTGGGCTATGGGCAGTTCCAGAGCAAATTCGTTTTTCAGACCTTCTTCCAGGCCGGGAATATACCATTGTTCTTCAATGCTTTCCGGTGGTAAATACTGATCAATAAACTGGTTAATGACATCCCTGCGGATTTCTACAATCAGATCAGACACATCTTCTGTGGCCATTAACTCACTACGCTGCTCGTAAATCACCTTACGCTGGTCATTGGCGACATCATCGTATTCCAGCAATTGCTTACGAATATCAAAGTTATAGCCTTCCACTTTACGCTGGGCATTTTCAATGGAACGGCTGACCCATTTATGTTCAATGGCTTCACCTTTTTCCATACCCAGTTTACGCATTAAGCCGGCCATTTTATCGGAGGCAAAAATACGCATCAGCGAGTCATCCAGCGACAGATAGAAACGTGACGAACCCGCATCCCCCTGACGGCCGGAACGGCCTCTTAACTGGTTATCAATACGTCGCGATTCATGTCGTTCAGTACCGATAATATGCAGACCGCCGCTGGCCAGTACCTGCTCATGGCGTTTCTGCCACTCTTCACGCATTTTAGCGATAGTCGCCTCATCGGGATCATCCAGTTTGGCGATTTCTGCCTCTAGATTACCACCCAGTACAATATCAGTACCACGACCAGCCATATTGGTAGCAATGGTAACCGCCCTCGGCGCACCGGCCTGAGCAATAATATCGGCTTCACGATCATGCTGCTTGGCATTGAGCACCTCGTGCTGAATGCCAGCCTTATTCAGGGCATTGGATAATAATTCAGAGACTTCAATGGAAGCTGTACCCACCAGAACCGGCTGGCCCCGGGATTGACAATCCTTAATATCTTCAATAATGGCATCAAACTTTTCATCCTGAGTCAGATAGACCAGATCGCCATGATCAATACGCTGCATGGGTTTATTGGTTGGAATCACAATGACTTCCAGACCATAAATTTCATGGAATTCAAAGGCTTCGGTATCAGCCGTACCGGTCATACCGGACAGTTTATTATATAAACGGAACAGGTTCTGGAAGGTAATGGAGGCCAGAGTCTGGTTCTCAACCTGAATAGGCACTCCTTCCTTGGCTTCCACTGCCTGATGCAGACCGTCAGACCAGCGTCGGCCGGGCATGGTACGGCCGGTAAACTCATCGACAATCACCACTTCGCCATTGCTGACAATATAGTCCACGTTTTTGGCAAACAGACTGTGTGCCCGTAGAGCCGCATTAACATGATGCATCAGCATAATATTAGCCGGGTCATACAGACTTTCATTTTCGTTCAGCAGGCCTTCTTCCACCAGTAGTTCTTCAACTTTCTGATGACCGGCATTGGACAGCAATACCTGCTTGTCTTTTTCATTAACACTATAATCCCCCGGCGGTTCTTCCTGTTCGTCCAGGGATTCAACCACTTCCTGTTTTTCCAGTTTGGGGATCAGCTTGTTCACACGCTGATAGACTTCGGAATTGTCTTCAGCCGGGCCGGAAATAATTAACGGTGTTCTGGCTTCATCAATTAAAATGGAGTCCACTTCATCGACAATGGCAAAGTTGAGTTTTCCCTGTACTTTTTCATCAATTGAAAAAGCCATATTATCGCGCAGATAATCAAAGCCGAATTCATTATTGGTGCCATAGGTAATATCACAGGCATAGGCCTCGCGTTTCTGTTCATTATCCTGACCGGACAGGATAACGCCTACGGACATGCCCAGAAAATTGTACAGTTTACCCATCCATTTGGAGTCACGTTCTGCCAGGTAATCATTAACCGTAACCACATGCACACCGTCACCGCTTAAGGCATTAAGGTACACTGCCAAGGTGGCCATCAGGGTTTTACCTTCACCGGTACGCATTTCGGCAATTCGACCTTCATGTAATACCATACCGCCGATAAGCTGAACATCAAAGTCCCGCATACCCATAACCCGGCGACTGGCTTCGCGCACTACAGCAAAGGCTTCGGGCAGTAGATCGTCCAGTGTTTTACCATCTTTGAGCTGCTGACGAAATTCATCGGTTTTAGCCTGCAGCTGTTCATCACTGAGACTCTGAATTCCTTCTTCCAGTGCATTGATTTTATCAACGATTTTAGAATAACGTTTTATTTCCCGGTCATTGCGACTACCGAAAAGTTTTCTGAATATTTTTGCGACCATAATTCTTTTTATTTAAATGTTGTAGTATCAGAGCTTAACCTCATCTTTGACCTCAAATAAATGGTTTGCTGCCATTCTCTGAAATAAAAAACGGAATGAACAGTCCTGAACTAAAACAGCCTGAATATAAATTTTTTAGATCGGACAAGCATACCACAAACCGATACCAATGAGTTACATATGGGGATAATATTCTGTAACTAGAAGGGCTATTTTATTCTTACCCAAACAATATTTTCATTTCTTATGAATAGACTGAAAATTTGGTTCGGGTAAAAGGTGTTAACGTTTTGCGGTTACAATATATTTGCGGGGATTCACCTGCTTACCATTACGCAAAACCTCATAGTGAACATGAGGCCCCGTAGAGCGGCCCGTTGAACCCATAGAAGCAATTACCTGTCCCTGTTTGACTATATCACCCACTTTAACTGACACACTTTTGTTATGCCCGTAACGGGTAGAAATACCGTATCCATGATCGATTTCCAGCATTTTGCCATATCCGGGTTTCTTTTCCACTTTTGTTACAATGCCGTCTGCTGTTGCGATAACCGGTGCACCGGATTTTGATGCTACATCCATGCCCTTGTGCATTCTCTTTTTACCCGTAAACGGGTCTTTTCTTATACCATAATAAGAGGATATGCGACCCTCGGTTACCGGTTTACCGGTTGGTGTAGTAACACTTTGAAAATGTTCTGATATCAGAATTTTTTCCAGTATATCCAGCTGCTTGCTACGGTTATCAATATCATTTGATATCTTGTCCAGTCTTTTAACAAAATCCCAGTAACGGATATCCTGAATAACTTCACCCGGCTCTACCGGACCGCCCACGGCAGGTTCAAAATCAAAATTAAAGGCTTTTTTATCCAGTTTGGCGACATCAGTCAAACGAGTACCCAGAGTATCCAGTCGAATAATATGCGCCTGTAAATTAGCCAGAGTATTAGTTAAAGCATTAATATTTTCCTGGTTATACTGTTTCAGAGCATCCAGTTCTTCCTGTTGCTTCTGCAGTTCTTCTTTATAGACACTGCCGATAATATTATTCAGCTTGCTACGCACAGGATCAATAAATTCCGGCTTATTTAAATCCGCCAGAGTCGGTGCTTTATCATTAGACATAACACCAAGATAATAACTCAGTACAGGAATACCCAGCATAATAAGGGAAACAACAATAACAAACGATCGCGAGATATTAACATCCAGCGTTGCCCCGGTTTTTTTTCTTATTAGTATAATATTCATAAAGTTTTACACCAGCTTATAGCCATACTCTAATTTATTTACATTTTTAAATGATTCTATTATTAAAGTGCATTTTGGGGATTCTTTCCATGTTACAATCCCGTATTAGGTTAAATGGTTCCTTATTTGTAAAAATTCCAAGTATATGAAAAAAATTCTGCAACAACCTGACGCCAGCATTGATCGCCTGCTGCAACACAGCCGCTACCTGGATTACTTAACCCGTCGCTTACTGAGCTATCTACCCGAAGAATTTGCAGAACAGGTTTCCGTGGTTGCTTTTAAAAACAAACAACAACTAAAACTGGCCTGTAACAGCCCCGCTTGGGCCAGCAAACTGCGCTTTTACACCCCAAAATTAAAGCGTGCTTTACAAAACGATCCTCAATTCAATCAGTTACAGAAAATAAACATTAAAGTAGCATTTTCTAATATTAACACAAAAAATAAAAAAAATACGCTTATTTATTCACAAAGTGCCGCAAATGTGATAGCTGATTCGGCAGAACATATTGAAGATGAGGGTTTGAGGGAGACTTTGATGAGGTTATCGAGGCATGTGGGGGAGAAGAGCTAGCGTTGAGCGTTGAGCGTTGAGCGTTGAGCGTTGAGCGTTGAGCGTTGAGCGTTGAGCGTTGAGCGTTGAGCGTTGAGCGTTGAGCGTTGAGCGTTGAGCGTTGAGCAAAAGATTTTAAA
>JBHNNM010000091.1:0-8360 GCA_048563625.1 Gammaproteobacteria bacterium
GATACTCATATTACCTATTGCTTATAAAACTGTCAGAAGCTTTATATTTCAACAGGTTTTGTGAGTATTAGCATCTTTCTTCACTCATCAGAGCGGAGAAGAGCCTTTTTTTGCTATAGTTAGGGATAACCTTGAAACCTTAACAGGATTAACATCGATGTTAGCTAACACAAACCCAACCCCGAACAAGTTAAACACCTTAAAACGTCCCTTTGCAATAACACTTAAATCTGTCTTTATCTTTTTAATGCTCGGCTTTGTAGCCACTTCAGTCATGGCTTCCGGCGGTACAGACACACCTGAGGATATGACCGGAACGGTCTATGGAATTATTGCCCTGCTGGTATTTGTACTCGCCTACAGCCTGGTCATAGGTGAAGAATTTCTGCGCCTGAGAAAATCCAAACCGGTACTGGTGGCCGCCGGTATTATCTGGATCCTGGTGGGACTTTCCTATAACCAGATAGGTGAACCACATGCAGCCGGCATTGCCGTTAAACACAATATTGAAGAATACGCGGAATTATTGCTGTTTCTGCTGGCAGCAATGACCTATATTAACGCCCTTGAAGAACGCAATGTATTTGACGCCTTACGTGGCTGGCTGGTTTCCAAAGGATTTTCACTTAAAACCGTCTTCTGGATCACCGGTTTACTGGCCTTTTTAATTTCCCCCATTGCTGACAACCTGACTACTGCCCTGCTGATGGCTGCTGTCGCCATGGCTGTAGGTACCGGTAATACCACCTTCGTAGTACTGGCCTGTATCAATATTGTTGTGGCCGCTAATGCTGGCGGAGCCTTCAGTCCATTCGGCGACATAACAACTTTAATGGTATGGCAAAAAGGTATTGTTCAGTTTGACCAGTTTTTTTCTCTGATCATCCCTTCTCTGGTTAACTGGATGGTTCCCGCAATTATTATGTCCTTCACTATTCCTAAAGGGAACCCGGAACCCATTGAAACTGAAATTCTGGTTAAAAAAGGCGGTTTTGTGATGATTGCCCTGTTCCTGTTTACCATTGTCATGGCCGTCAGTTTCCATAACTTTCTGCATTTACCTCCGGTACTGGGCATGATGACCGGACTGGGATTACTTAAACTGTATGCTTATTATCTGAAAAAAATCGGACATATTGAAGATGAATCTATTCAGAATACCGCACTGAACCTGGAAGGCACACATGCAGAAGGGAAAAAAGCTGAATACGATATTTTCTCCATCCTGGCCCGCGCAGAATGGGATACCCTGATGTTTTTCTACGGGGTAATTTTATGTGTCGGCGGTCTGGGCACACTGGGTTACCTGGCCATGGTATCCGAAGCTCTGTATATCGGCACTGGGATTATGGGCAGTGGCATAACCGGCGCCAACGTTCTGGTGGGTATTCTGTCTGCAATTGTAGATAACATTCCCGTCATGTTTGCCGTGCTGACCATGAATCCGGATATGTCCCTGGGACAATGGCTACTGGTGACCTTAACAGCCGGTGTCGGCGGTTCCCTGTTATCCATTGGCTCAGCGGCCGGTGTTGCATTAATGGGACAGGCTCGGGGCACCTACACCTTTTTTGCCCACTTAAAATGGTCCTGGGGCATTGCCCTGGGTTATGCCGCCAGTATCTGGGTACATCTGTGGATTAATGCAGATTTAATGACAACGGCTATTAATATGCCGAAGTAAAGCCTGGGTTCGCCCTCATCCTAACCTTCTCCCAAAGGGAGAAGGAACTATAGGTGTAATGATTATCTCAGCTGAGGGCCAATTTCTAAACCGCTGATTTCAGCAATTTTGGCTGCCATGGAAGCACCCATTTTTTTAGCAAAACGATCCATAAAGGATTCTGTAACGGTAAAGTCCTTGATGTGTTCTGCTCCAATCACCTCCCTGGCCACATAACTACTGCTGCCCAGCTTATCCACCAGGCCCAGTTTTACAGCCTGCTCTCCAGTCCAGACATAACCGCTGAATAATAAAGGATCATCTTTCAGTTTATCACCACGGGCTTTTTTAACGACATTAATAAACTGCTGATGAATATTTTTCAGCATGGATTTAGCATGCTCAATATCTTCTTCTTTGGGCGGAGAAAAAGGGTCAAGAAATCCCTTATGATCGCCCGCAGTATATAAACGGCGGGTAATACCGACCTTGTTAATGGCATTTTCAAACCCAAAACCATTCATTAATACCCCAATGGAACCCACCATACTCCCCTTGTCGGCATAAATTTCATCAGCTGCTGCAGCAATATAATAACCGCCTGAAGCACACACATCTGAAACAACCGCATACACTTTAATATCCGGGTATTTTTTCTTCAGCCGGTAAATTTCATCATTAATATAACCGGACTGAACGGGACTGCCGCCAGGGGTATTCATACGCAGGATCACCCCTTTGGTTTTTTTATCCTCAAAGGCATCCCGTAAGGCTGTGACCACATCATCGGCACTGGCTTTAGAATCCGCTGAAATAACCCCTTCTACATCAATCAGGGCTGTGTGTTCCCTGGTGACACTTTCCAGGGCATCTTTGTCGAGCGGCGAGACAATAGCCACCAGTACCCCGATTAAATAAGCCAGAAAAGCAAATTTAAAGAAAATACCCCAACGACGGGCACTGCGCTTTTCCTTCAGGGAGGACAGAGCCAGATCTTTGATCAAGTTTTGTTCCCAGCCGTCTTTCTGACTCATCTTTTCAACCTTGTCGTGTAGTTTTTGTTCATCTTTATCCATTTAGTTTATTACACCTGTGTAAATTAATAGGTTTATTGTATTTTTATTTATTCAAGAACCAGTCCGATAGCTCACTAATGCTGTCAACACATGCAACCGGTTGATGTTTCAGCAGGCTGTCCTTATCATGTACACCATAACTGACCGCTAGGGCATCCATACCCAGGGAGTTGGCCATCAGCAGGTCATATTCCGTATCTCCGACCATAATGGCCTCACAGGCAGACAGTCCAAACTCATTCAGTAACTCTTCCAGCATCTGTGGATGAGGTTTAGAGCGCGTTTCATCGGCGCAGCGGCTACCATGAAAACATTCCGCCAGCCCGGTATCAGTAAGAACCCGTTCCAGCCCCCGGCGGGCTTTACCTGTGGCCACTGCCAGCATATAACCGCTTTGATTCAGAGCATTAAGCATTTGCCGGACATCCTTAAACAGTCCTGAGGGTGTCTCATTGGCGGTGACAAAGTGATAACGATAGCGATCAGCAAACTCAGTGATCTGTGCTTCGGTAAAATCCGGGTACAGCTGAACTATGGCTTCCCTCAGCCCAAGACCAATAACATGCTTATATTGCAATGTCGTTAATCTTGCAGCCTGTAAATCATCGGATGCCGCTTCCAGACAGGCCACAATTCTGGCCTGTGAATCCATCAGCGTACCGTCCCAGTCAAAAATTATTAATTGATAATCCGTCATTTCATTATTCTGTCTTTTATACTCAGTCATACTTAGCTATCAGACCAGTGTATCCAGAAATTTATCCAGATCATCACTTAAGGGAGCTTCAATAATTAACTGTTCTCCCGTATCCGGCTGTCTGAAACTGATTTGTGAAGAATGCAGAAACAGACGTTTCAGCCCCCGTGCTTTCATACGCTGGTTGCAGGCATAATTACCGTATTTACTGTCCCCTGCTACATTATGCCCGATATACTGGGCATGAACCCGGATCTGGTGGGTACGCCCGGTGACAATTTTTATTTCCATCAAGGTAGAGTCAGTATATTGTTCCAGCCGGGTAAAATAACTGCTAGACTCTTTACCCTGTTTATCAACCCGTACAAAGCGCTCACCCGATTTAAGTTCTTCACGCAGCAAAGGTGCAGTTACTTTTTTATTACTGAATGCTGTTTTTCCGCACAATAAAGCCAGGTAGCGCTTATCTGTCTGACGATGTCTGAGTTGATCCTGTATGCCCGTCAGGACAGTGCGTTTTTTGGCAATGAGCAGGCAGCCGGAAGTATCCCGATCAAGGCGGTGTATCAGTTCCAGAAATTTCTGCTCCGGTCTTAAAGCCCGCAAAGCCTCAATAATACCGTAACTGACACCACTGCCGCCATGCACGGCTACCCCGCTGGGCTTATTAACAGCCAGTAAACCATTATCCTCATAGACAATGGATTGCTCCATAAGTGCCAGCAATGAACGTCCGGGAGCCGGCTGAGGTTTCTTCTCAGCCAGGGTAATGGGAGGGATACGAACTTTATCACCGAACTGCAATTTATAGGTCTGCTTTATTTTGCCTTTATTAACCCGCACTTCCCCTTTGCGAATTATCTTGTAAACATGTCCTTTTGGTACACTTTTCAGATAGTTAAAAAGAAAATTATCAATCCTCTGACCCGCACTGGAGGCATCAATATTAATAAAATGGACAGAATGACTTATTTTTTTGGAATTCATGTAATATTTATGTTAATTCACATTGATGCAGCAGCAGCTAGCTGTTATATTATCAGGGTTTTTATATTCTAATCATTCTCTTAGGAACGGTCTTTAATGTCCGTTTTCATAAAACAGGCCGTTAAAACGCTCTGTTATAAGCCTTAATCAGCCTGGTTTTATTTAGCTTATTAAGCGTAAAGAGATATTAAACTGGAATAAAAAATGCTGTTTCTGATGATAAATCTGGAAATACTTATTCAAGAGCGTGATTTTACTTAATTTTAGTAAATAATACGATTGTTAAATCACAGAACAGCCAGATTTTACATGTTTATTCACAATGTAACTGTGTAGGTATTCATCATTCGTAATGATGGTAAACCGGGACTGTTGTAAATATTTAGCCCTGACTTCAGTAATTAGTCAGGGGTTTTACTCATGGTTAACACCATTTCTACCAGGTTCAGACAATAGTCCGAAACAATACCGGCAGATACAAAGAACAACATGTAACTGTTTTTAGTACGTAATATGTGCTCCTGTATAAAGTTTACAGGAAAAGTAACAACAGGTAAGAAACCTTAATTCCAATGTTTTCCGTTATTCAGCTTTTGTTTAAAAAGACTACTTTAAACAGGAAACAGAATTTTGCGGACTGTAATATTTAAATATAATAAATTTTACAGATTATTTTGATTTAAAAACTGGCCTGGCGCCCGTTTTTTAGTGTTCCGGCACCTAACCCGGACAGGCAATTCTGGTTATAGACATCCCGATGAAGCATTCCGGGTGTGTATTTTTATAGCACGGGATCTGACATTCAGATCAATATGCCCTGCTTTACAGTGTTATACTTTTTTAGCGTTTAGCTAACCGTTTAAAATCGTTTAGAAACTAAACCCTGCAAACTTTATATAGTTGAGCCAATAAATTAGAGCAAAACTATATGAAAAGAATGTTATTTAACGCAACTCAACCTGAAGAGCTGCGTGTCGCACTGGTGGATGGTCAGAAGCTGTTCAACCTGGATATCGAAACCACTCAGAGAACCCAGAAAAAAGCCAATATCTACAAGGCTCGAATCACCCGTATTGAACCCAGCCTGGAAGCCGCGTTTGTTAATTACGGTGCAGAACGCCATGGTTTCCTTCCCTTAAAAGAAATCTCCCGACAGTATTTTAAAAAATACGTGGAACGCGGCAAACGCCCTAGTATTGCAGAACAACTGCATGAGGGTATAGAGCTGGTTGTGCAGGTGGATAAGGAAGAACGGGGCAATAAGGGGGCAGCCTTAACCACCTTTATCAGCCTGCCCGGTCGTTATCTGGTTTTAATGCCTAATAATCCCAGGGCCGGCGGCATCTCCCGACGTATTGAAGGTGAGGAACGCTCTGAACTCAAGGAAAGCATGAGTCAGCTTGAGGTTCCTGAAAATATGGGACTTATTATCCGTACCGCGGGCATTGGCAAAAGCTCCGAAGAATTACAGCTTGACCTCGACTATCTGCTGCACTTATGGAGTGCCATTGATGAAGCCTCTGCTGAACGCAAGGCCCCTTTCCTGATTTACCAGGAAAGCAATATTGTAATCCGGGCCATCCGCGACTATCTGCGTTCCGACATAGCCGAAATCATTATTGATGACGAAAAAACCTATAACGAAGCCTATGATTTTATGCAGCGGGTTATGCCCCAGCATCTGCACAAGGTTAAACTGTATAACGAAAAAATACCCCTGTTTTCCCGTTACCAGATTGAAAGCCAGATAGAAACCGCCTTTCAGCGTGAAGTTACTCTGCCCTCCGGCGGCGCCATTGTCATCGATCATACTGAAGCACTGATCTCTATTGATATTAACTCTGCCCGAGCCACAAAAGGCGGTGATATTGAAGAAACCGCCCTTAATACCAACCTGGAAGCAGCCGATGAAATTGCCCGCCAGTTACGCCTGAGAGATTTAGGCGGTCTGGTGGTAATCGACTTTATTGATATGAGTCCCGCCAAAAACCAGCGGGCCGTTGAAAATCGCATGAAAGAAGCCTTAAAGCTGGATCGTGCCCGGGTTCAGGTAGGCCGTATTTCACGTTTCGGCCTGCTGGAAATGTCCCGGCAACGCCTTAAGCCATCTCTGGGTGAATCCAGTCAGATCACCTGCCCTCGCTGCAGCGGTCATGGCACCATTCGAGGTATTGATTCACTGGGCTTATCCGTATTACGGATTATTGAAGAAGAGTCCATGAAGGAAAATACCGGCCGTATCCTGGCCCAGTTACCCGTCAATGTGGCCACATTCCTGCTTAATGACAAGCGTGACATTATCAGTGAAATCGAACATCGTCAGAAAGTGACCGTTACCCTGATCCCTAATGAAAGCCTGGTTAGCCCACTTTACAGAATCGAACGGATCCGTAATGAAGAAAATATGACCGACCAGTACCAGGTCAACAGTTATAAATTCAACCATGTTTTAGACGACGATGAAGCTAATGGCCTGATTGTAGAACCTGCACCTTATGAAGAACCGGCGGTTAAAGCGCCGACCTCTATCAATAAGCCGGCCAAAGCCAACCAGCCTATGACCTTGGTCAGACGTATCTGGTCATCACTGTTTAACCGTTCAACTACAGAACCTGAACCAGAATCAGTCCCCATTGATTCCAAACCTGCTGCCCGTAATAAACCCCAGAGGCAGAAGCAGCAGAACCGCCGTAACCAGGACAACCAGAAAAATAACGACAGGCGTAATAACCGCAATAAACGCTCACAAAAACAGAACCGTCGTTCTGATAACAAGCCTCAGGGCAATAGAAAAACCAGTAACAGAAACCAGCAAAATGAAAAGCCGGCTGTTAACACTGAAGAAACAGTGGCTATTTTTGACTCTACAGACGAAAAAGTTGGTTCTGGCAGTAAGGAGCCTTTAGCCAGCAAAGAGCCATCAGCTGGAAAAGAAAAGAAACCTTCTGCTAAAAAATCAGCCAGAAAATCCTCAACTAAAACACGCAGAATAGCTGATAATCGTGGTAAAAAAGGCGAAGACAATACTGTTGCAGCTGAAGCTTCCGATAGTACTGATATTATGATCGCTCCAGCCGAAGATGGCAACCTGCCCAAAGTAACAGAAAAAAGTTCTGAACCGGAAGCAGACACTACTCAGACAAGCCCGGTACAAACAACAGGCTCTTTACAAGTGACTGAAGGCACTCAAACTGAAAAAGACTCAGACAATGAGACTGGAGCTCCAAAGAAACCCTTACGCGGTTCTGGAGCCAGAAGATCCACTCGCAAGGCCTCTACTCGGAAAAAAGCCGTAGGACAAACCACGGAAGACAGCAGTCCATCAGAAACATCAGTATCTGATACTACTTCAGATGATTCTGTATCTACTTCCGGCACAGAAGCTATAGCAGAAAACAGTGGAAGTGAAATAACTAAAACTGATAGTGAAGCGGCTCCTAAAAAGAAAGCGCCTCCGCGTAAAAAAGCAACCACCAAAAAGAAATCGGTCAGAAAAAAAACACCGATTAAAACAGAGGATGATACCTCGAAACATTCTTCAACCACCACTGAAACGGTTGCTAAATCAACAACGGATGTTCAGGCACCAGCAACCGCCGAACAGACAGGAACTCTTGCTAAAGACAATGAGAAAGAGGAAGTCCCCAAAAAACGTTCTCGCCGTCGCAGTCGAACGTCCAAAACAACTAAAGTCACTCCGATAAGCGTAACACCCTCAAGCTCATCTCAGTTGGTGGATAAGCGGGGTTCAAGCAAAAAAAATTAACTTGATACAGCATAAAAAGTCAGGGGGGGGCAATGAAACTACTTAAGTTAATTTTATTACGCGGATTCAACTCTGAAGTGCAACGCATGAATTTCCCGTTCTTGTAAGTGATTTCTGCATTGCCTGGAATGGTGTAAGAAAGTTAAGACTCTTTCTTGGTGTATTATTCAG
>JBHNNM010000092.1:0-8337 GCA_048563625.1 Gammaproteobacteria bacterium
TAGTGGGTGAGATGTTGATACTCATATTACCTATTGCTTATAAAACTGTCAGAAGCTTTATATTTCAACAGGTTTTGTGAGTATTAGCATCTTTCTTCACTCATCAGTGCGGAGAAGAGCCATTTCATTGACCGCCAGCCAGTTTTCAAAATCATCCTGTGTAATTAAATCCAGATCACCATAACTTTGTTCAGATGGTCTGTCTTTTTCTGTACAACAGAGTTTAAACTGCTCTTCCATGGCATTAATAAAATTAATTTTAAGCGTGGATTTAACTTTATCAATAATGGCAATAGCATCAAAGAAAAGCAGCTGAGTGCTGTTAGTCCGGGATGTTTCGGCCTGTTCAAACATAGAATCCCTGGCAACAGGGAAGAAAATATCGGTATTTTTGGAAAGATGGTTAAGAAAGACCTGCTGAATATGCTCTACAATTTGTCTGGAATTTTTATCCAGTGAAGTATGCTTATTGTCCAGACCCTGCTTTAACTGTTCCCTGCTGAGATTTATCAGGGCATTAATGGCGGGATTAAAAATTTCAACGGCTATGGAATCATCCTGAATACGATTGATCTTTACTTCCAGTTGAAAATTTTCAGGGGCTGTTTCATGAGCTATGCTGAATGAGACATTCAGGCGTTCACCAATACGAAGTTTATCAGGAATTGGCTGTTGTTCCAGCCACTTAAGCAGAAAACCATCAAAACCTACATTTTCTATAACAAAAGGCCATGAATGCCCATCCTTATTATAGAGTGTAGCATCGACTCTAACAGGCGTTCGATGATGGTTTCTTCTTTCCAAGAGTAATCTCGTTATTTTCTCAATAAGAATAGTAACTACTCAGCGTATTCATCTTTTGCACCATTTCGGCGTTATTTTCGTACTCAAATGGTCACGTATTGATATACGCTCACATTTTCCGTGCGAAAATGCCTTGAACTGGCACAAAATCTAAACACGCTGAGCAGTTACTAAGAATATCAGTTACCTATTAAGAATAGTCGATACGGGAATTTCTTCAAGCAATTTAGAGTGATTACAGTTGATTAACTGTTATGGATCCCCAGAATCTCATTTTCCCGGGCATATTTATGCTGTTTGGCATTATCATTACGCCGTTTATCAACCGCTTTCAGGTAATCTTCATCAATGTCACCGGTAACATACTTACCGTCAAAAACAGAACAGTCAAATTCTGTTATTTCCTTATTGCCCCTATGACAGGAGCGGATTAAATCTTTCAGATCCTGATAAATCAGCCAGTCAACACCGATTTCTCTGGCAATTTCTTCAGTCGTTCGTCCATGTGCTACAAACTCATCAACAGAAGGCATATCAATGCCATAGACATTAGGGTATTTAACCGCTGGAGAGGCAGATGCAAAGTACACTTTTCTGGCACCGGCATCCCTGGCCATTTTAACAATCTGGCTGGAGGTGGTACCCCGAACGATTGAGTCATCCACCAGTAGAACATTACGGTTCTTAAACTCCAGCTCCATGGCATTGAGCTTTTGTTTGACTGAGCTTTTTCGTTGTTTCTGGCCGGGCATAATAAAGGTTCTGCCGATATAACGGTTTTTCATAAAACCTTCCCGATAGCGCACACCCAAGGTATTGGCCATTTCCAGTGCCGAAGAACGACTGGTATCAGGGATCGGGATCACCACATCAATATCGTGATCAGGGTATTTTTTCTTAATCTTTTTAGCCAGTCTCTCACCCATACGCAGGCGAGCCTTGTAAACAGATATATTATCTATAATAGAATCAGGTCGGGCAAAATAAACGTGTTCAAAAATACAGGGAGAGTATCTGGGATGATCGGAACACTGGTGTTTAAATACTTCACCTTTGGCAGTAATAACCACCGCTTCACCGGGTTTAATGTCATCAATAAGTTCAAAACCCAGTACATCCAGGGCCACACTTTCTGAAGCAATACAGTATTCTACGCCCTTACTGGTTTCGCGCTTACCATAGACAATAGGACGAATTCCATTGGGATCCCGAAAACCGACAATGCCATAGCCACTGATCATGGCCACACTGGCATAGGCACCTTTGCAGCGTTTATGTACCCGGTTGATGGCATTAAAGACATCTTCTTCATTAATCCTTAATTTGTGCAGCGTCTGAATTTCATGGGCAAAAATATTCAGCAGAACTTCAGAATCCGAGTCGGTATTGAGGTGTCTTAAATCCTCATTATAAATTTCTTCCTTAAGCGTTTCGGCATTGGTTAAATTGCCGTTATGAGCCAGAGCAATACCATAGGGTGAATTAACATACAGTGGCTGGGCTTCTGCTGATGAGGAACTGCCTGCCGTCGGGTAACGCACATGCCCTATCCCCATTTTACCCTGTAAGCGAAGCATATCAATGGAGCTGAACACATCTTTGACCAGTCCGTTATCCTTACGCAAATGCAGACGATTATGATCATAGGTAACAATACCTGCAGCATCCTGCCCACGATGCTGTAATACTGTTAAACCATCATAAAGATCCTGATTCACATTGGACTTTGCAACAATACCGATAATGCCACACATAATGTTTATACCCAGTTAGTAATGAATTTTTGCAGCGAGATCCGGAGGCAGGTAAGCCTTCATCATCTCTGCGAGTTGTTGAAAATGAGAAATTAAAATCGATTCCTTCCACCAGGGATCCTGGGGTACCAGCGTAAAGCCAGCCAGAAGTACCAGCACCCCGACAATAAGGATGCCCCGGGCGATGCCGAATAACATGCCAATGGCCCGATCAGTGCCGGACAGACCAGTTTTGTCCACCAGCGAACAAATCATATTGCCTACCAGAGCAGACAGTATCAGGGTGATAATAAATAATATAGCAAAGGCCACCATTACCAGAATAGACGGTGGTAAATTAAGATAAGGGCCGATAAAGATAGCCATGGAGTGCATGTATATCAAGCTCACCCAGATAGCCAGCACCCAGCCGGCCAGTGCCATAGACTCGCGCACAAAACCCCGCACGATGCTAATTACCGTAGAGATGGCAATTAAGACAATAATAATATAATCAGGCCAGATGAGTGACACTTATTATTCTCAATCATTTTATAAGCAGGTTATATTACCATACTCAGGTTTTATAGTTAACAATAATGGATTTCTTTAACTGGAACTGTTTTTCTATTTTTTTCTGGATGGATACTATCTGCTCATACTTCAGATAAGGGCCGACCCGCAGGCGGTAGATTTTACCCTTTGAGGTTTTAACCGATTCAATATAGGCTTTAAAGCTTTCTTTTCTTAACTTGTCACGCAAAGTAAAGGCATTTTTGCTATTGCTGAAACTGGCAATCTGTAAGGTATAGGCTTGGCTAATTGTTTTGCTTTTAGGTTTGCTGGCAGATTTAAACTTTTCTGCAGGTACCACTTTAGCCTGTTTTACTGTCCTGCTGACAGTAACTTTATGGGTAACCACTTTAAGGTTTTCCTGGGTCACCTGTTTAATCGGTTTTTTAACCGTCGGCACACGTTCCACCGGTATGGATTCAACGGCCTCTGGTGGCGGTACATTTTTAATGGGTGCAATTTCAGGTAGTTTTTTATTGAGATCAGCCGGCAGCGGCGGGATATTACTGCCGTAGATCGCCTGTTGCGAGTAAAGTGCATGTTGAGAATCACTGCCGCTATTGAGCAATAAGGGAATAATAATAACGCCCAGTGAGACCAGAACAATAGCACCAATCAGGCGCTGCTTTATATTAACATCCGTCTGTTCTTTAATCATAGCGCTTATAAATCCGCTCTTGAAACTGCTCTAAAAACTGTTCTTAAAACATAACCATCGTTAATCATATTATTCACCAAAAAACCGTAAAGCCTCAGACACTGTAAAAAAAGAACCAAAAACAAGCAGATTGTTTTGATAACCGCTGCTGGTTTGCAACTTATTATTATACTCATTATAGTGCTGATATGCCTGCTTAAAGTCTGCAAAACAATGTGTTTCTGAACCCTGCCCCAGTTGTTCCTTAACGATTGTTCTAATGGCTTCAGCCGGCATGGCTCGTGGCGTATCCAGTTCAATAATGCTCCAGCTCTCAGCCACCGTTTTTAGCTCAAGCAGTACGCTGGCAATATCCTTGTCTTTAAGCATGCCCACAATTATATGCCATTTACCAGGTACTGACAGTTCCTGCAGAGTCTTTCTTAAAACCCTGGCCGCCTGTACATTATGTGCGACATCTGCAATAACCAGCGGTTCAGTTTTAAGGATCTGAAAACGACCGGCAAGCGTCGTTGTTAATAAACCCTGCTTGATTTCAGCCTGGGTCACTGGCCATTGTGAACGGATTAACTGCAGAATAAACAGCACATTGGCGGCATTTTTTAGCTGTATCTGACCGCCCAGAGAAGATAAAGGCAGGTTGTAGTATGGCTCAAAACGACTGCTGTCAGCAGGCAGCCAGTCCCATTGCTGCTCCCTGAGCCGATAGCTATAATCCTTACCGAACTGGTAAAACTCCAACTCCTCCCCCGTTACTTTTTCAGCAATGCTGGTAATTAATGGCTCATCACCGTAAATGGACGGCTTGTTATTTCGATAAATACCGGCTTTCTCCAAGGCAATACTGTCCAGGTCATCACCCAGCCAGTCCTGATGATCAAAATCCACAGTAGAAACAAAGGCAATATCCGGTTCTATGGTATTAACAGCATCCAGTCGGCCGCCCAGTCCCACTTCCAGAATAACAATATCGCATTGCTGCCGGTAAAAGATCTCAATAGCCGCTAGGGTACCAAATTCAAAACAGGTCAGGGAAACATTATCACGGCTATGATTAATACGACTGAAAGCATCGCAAATCAGTTGATCGGCAACAGGAACCTGATTAATGCGGATCCGTTCGTTGTATTGCTGGAGATGAGGGGAAGTGTAAGTGCCGACCTTATAACCGGCCTGGGTCAGTATCGACTCAAGCAATGCCACTGTAGAGCCTTTACCATTGGTCCCGGCGATAGTGATCACCGTATAAGGCATATCCACAGTCTGTTGTTCGGGCTGACTAAACTGCGGATACAGGCGATAAAGCACCTGTTTGAGGCGTTTCAGCCCCAGTTCAATTTCTGACGGGTGCAGGTTTTCCTGCCAGTCCAGCCATTGCTGCAGTTGGGTAAAACTGGCAGGATCAGAGGGCAGGATCAGCCCCCCTTGTTCATTAACATGGACAGAACATTGACCAGGGTTTTACCCATATCATGGCGGCTAACAATCATGTCTACAGCACCATGCTCAAGCAGAAATTCACTGCGCTGAAAACCTTCCGGAAGTTTTTCTCTTACGGTCTGTTCTATTACCCTGGGACCAGCAAAACCAATCAGCGCTTTGGGTTCGGCCATATTAATATCACCCAGCATGGCAAAACTGGCTGATACCCCACCCATGGTCGGATCGGTCATCACCGAGATAAAAGGCAGTCCCCGGCGACGCAGTTTACCCAGTGCGGCACTGGTTTTAGCCATCTGCATCAGAGAAAACAGGGCTTCCTGCATACGTGCCCCGCCACTGGCAGAAAAGCAGACAAAAGGCAGCTCATTATCCAGACAGTGATTAACACAGCGGACAAATTTCTCCCCGACCACAGAACCCATGGAACCACCCATAAATTTAAACTCAAAGGCAGCGGCAACCAGTAGAAAATCATTGATCTTACCTTCCATGGCAATCAGGGAATCTTTTTCTCCGGTAGCCTTCTGAGAAGCCGTGATCCTGTCCTTGTATTTTTTAGAGTCCTTAAATTTTAATTCATCCACCGGTTCGAGGTTTTCAAATAATTCGGCAGTTGAACCCTCGTCAAACAGGTTCATTAAACGTTTACGGGCACCAATACGCATGTGATGATTACATTTAGGACAAACTTCCTGATTGCGTTCCAGTTCCACCCGATACAATACTGCACTACAGGCCGGACATTTATCCCATAAACCTTCCGGTACACCTTTTTTCGATGCACCGTCCGTACTGATGGACGGTAATAAGCGTGTAAACCAATTCATAGTCTATTCCAAATCAAAGTAACCTTAAGCCAGAATAAATCTGTTCAGTTACATTAAGTGTATAATCAGGCATCCAGTGCAGTACGCATGGACGATAAAACCTGAGAGATATCTTTAATAATTTTTTCATTGCCGTCAGCATTATGAGCATTCTGTTCAACCAGATTGACCAGGGCACTACCCACTACTACAGCCTCAGAAACCTTACCAATGGCCGCAGCCGTTTCCGCATTTTTAATTCCAAACCCGACACCCACCGGCAGGTCTGTGACTTCATTAATAATTTTTAAACGAGCCGCGACTTCATCCGTATCCAGAGCAGAAGTACCTGTTACCCCTTTTACGGAAACATAATAAATAAAACCGCTGGCATACTGGCAGATATGCTGCATTCGTTCACGGGTGGTCGTGGGTGAAAGCAAGAAAACCGGATCCAGATCATGTGTTTTTAAAGCCGGGACATAGTCTTCCGCTTCTTCCGGTGGAATATCCACGGTCAGAACACCATCAACACCGGCTTCCTGGGCTGCTTTAGCAAAGGTTTTATAAGCCATAATTTCAATAGGATTGAGGTAGCCCATTAATACCACTGGAGTGGTATTATTTTTTTCCCTGAAGGTTTTAATCATGGCCAGTACATCGGTCAGGGAAGTGCCGTAAACCAGAGCACGCTCACTGGCTTTCTGGATCACCGGGCCATCAGCCATGGGATCAGAAAAAGGCACACCCAGTTCAATAATATCCGCCCCACTGTCCACCATGGCATGCATTAAATCCACAGTAATGTCAGGATTAGGGTCGCCCGCCGCTACATAAGGGATCAGGGCTTTTTTATTTTGTTTTTTAAGCTGTTCAAAACAGCCTTTTATACGACTCATGCTAATGCTCTTTAATCTAATACTCTTTAAACAGATCCAGTCTAAAATTCAATGCCATCTATAGTAGCCACAGTATGGATATCTTTATCGCCACGACCCGATAAGTTAACTACAATAATTTGATCCTTATCCATAGTCGGTGCCAGTTTTTTTACATAAGCAACAGCATGACTGGATTCCAGAGCCGGCATTATACCTTCTACTTTGGTTAATTCATGGAAAGCATCAAGCGCTTCTTCATCGGTTACGGCCACATAATTAGCCCGGCCGATATCTTTTAGCCATGAATGCTCAGGACCGACACCAGGATAATCCAGGCCGGCGGAAACCGAATGAGTCGGAATGATCTGACCGTGTTTATCTTCCATCAAATAGGTACGATTACCGTGCAGCACACCGGGTTTACCGGCACATAAAGGGGCTGCGTGTTCACCGGTTTCCAGACCATGACCGGCTGCTTCTACACCGTACATGGAAACTTCCTGATCATCCACAAAAGGATAAAACAGGCCGATAGCATTGGAACCGCCGCCTATACAGGCCACCAGTGCATCGGGAAAACGGCCTTCATGTTCCATGATCTGTTGCCTGGTTTCACGACCGATAATGGCCTGAAAATCACGTACCAAGGCGGGATAAGGATGAGGGCCGGCTGCCGTACCGATAATATAAAAAGTTTTATCAATATTGGTAACCCAGTCACGCATGGCTTCATTAAGCGCATCTTTCAGGGTTCTGGAACCGGATTCAACGGAAACTACCCGAGCTCCAAGCAGTTTCATACGATACACATTAAGCGCCTGGCGCTGAATATCCTCAGCACCCATGTAAACAACGCACTCCAGTCCTAAACGTGCAGCCACAGTCGCTGTTGCCACACCATGCTGTCCAGCACCGGTTTCAGCTATAATTCGGGTTTTACCCATACGCTTGGCCAGCAGCATCTGACCGACAGTATTATTGACTTTATGAGCACCGGTATGATTTAGGTCTTCACGTTTAAGATAGATTTTTGCTCCACCCAGTTCCCGGCTCATACGTTCAGCAAAATACAGAGGTGAAGGCCGCCCCACATAATTTTTCAGGTCATTATCCAGCTCTTCCAGGAATTCGGGATCCTGCATATATTTAATATAGGCCTGTTTTAATTCCTCTAAGGGTTCCATTAAGGTTTCAGGCACAAACATACCACCATACTGGCCAAAATGGCCTTTCTCATCGGGCATGTCAGACAGTCTGGTTTCCGTCTGCGTATTGCTAGTCATATATCTTACCGTTAATAAATTGTAGTAGTTCCGAGCTGATCTGACAGTCGGCTTGACTTAGTGAGAGTTTCCCGTTTTGATTAAAGGTGTGAATCTTTATAACAAAACAAAATGAGACTCTCATGTTTCATACTAACAATCCTGTCATCAAACATA